>JBBQWJ010000073.1:0-13262 GCA_038210685.1 Chitinophagales bacterium
ATAAAGGCAGGCAAATCAAAAGAAGAAATTTTAAAAGCAACAGAAATACCCGGTTCGCCTGAATGGAAAGGTGATGGAATAGAACGGCCGCTAACCGCCGCCTATGAAGAAATTACTAACGCCTGATTTTCAAATCAAAGAGCAAATTGTTAAGTTTTCAACTAAAAGTTTTATTATTATTTTAAACTTTTTTTAAATACTTCCGTTTAACTTTGAATATGCCCGACAAGAACGCCGATGCCGCCTTTGATTATTTTGAAGCGCTTTACAAAAAGACCAAAGAAAATACAGTAATAATAATTGAAACGGATGGTACCATCAGCGCTGTTAATTCTTCCTTTACAGGATGCTTTGGTTATGATGAAAAGGATATAGTTGGAAAAAATTTTAAAATACTATTCACCGAAGAGGATCGAAAAAAAGGTCTTCCCAAAAAAGAGCTAGAGCGCGTAATGTTAACAGGCCAATGCAATGATAACAATTACCTGGTAAACAAAAACGGGGAAAAAACCTGGGTTTCCGGTGAATCCGTATTAGTTGAAAATGAAGAAGGGAAAAAGATTATCCTGAAAATTTTTCAGGACATTCATAAACAAAAAGCTTCTGAGAATTCCGTCACGGAGTTAAATGCCTTTAATGAAAACATTCTTCAATCTATTAAAGATGTTGTTTTGGTTTTAGATGGCAATATGAATATTATTAAGGCAAATCCATCGTACGAGGCCTTATTTGACCAAGGTAAGGAAGTAAAAACTAACATACCGGAATTTCTGAAAAGATCAGATGCCGATCATCGGCTATATAACTTTTTGGAAAACGCGATAAAAAGCCAATCAGGATTTACCAACAAAGAAGCTACATTAGAAACTACTGATGGAAACAAAAGAGTTTTTGAAGTTACATGTACTCCTTTAGATAATTCAAATGAAAAAAATTTCCTGTTAGTAATGCATGACATAACGGTTTATAAAGAACTGGAAAAAGAAAGAGAAGATATTATAGGCTTTATTACCCATGAATTAAGAAATCCATTATCAAATCTCATGTTGTCAAATGACTTGATGAAAGATGGTGTGGATGGAAATGAAATTTCTTTTTTAAAGGATATATTAATTAAGTCGGAAAAGAATATACATCGCATGAACAAGATGATTACCGGGCTTTATGAAGCTACCAAAGTACATTCAGGCTATTTTCCTTTAGATCTTTCAGAATTTAATTTTGGAAGTATGGTGAAGGAAGCAATTGAGACGATACAGGCTTTGAATCCAACTTTTAATATTATCAAAGTGGGAGACGGTGATTTTAATATTGTTGCAGATCGATACCGGCTTATCCAGGTTATTACCAATTTTTTGAGTAATGCCATAAAATATGCGAACAACAATAAAGAAGTGAAGCTTACTATTTCGCGTAATGACAAATCCGTAACGGTTTCAGTGAAAGACGATGGTGTAGGAATTACCAAAGATCATCTCCCCTATGTTTTTGAAAGATTTTTCAGGATTGAAAAAACAAGAAAAATAGAGGGGATTGGCTTAGGCCTTTATTTATGCCGCCAGATAATCCGCTCACATAAGGGCCATATAGGCGCTGAAAGTGAAGAGAATGAAGGGTCTGTTTTTTATTTTATTATTCCATTAATCGCGGAAAAAATCAGTAAGTAGATTTTTATGGTTATATCAAATCTCATTGATGATCGCATAACGGTTCGCCGGTCTTTTTATAACTCTTCTTCCTATCAGTAATACGGTGAAACTGATGATGGCGCAGGCACACATTACAGCGGACATTGGTATTGCAGTTCCGTTATTCAATATACTTACCAAAGCCGTAGAAATGGCGCCAATCCCTAATTGTATGGCTCCCATTAATGCTGAAGCCGTCCCAGCATTTTTCGAAAAAGGGGCTAAAGAAAGTGCAGAAGAATTTGGAAATGCAAATCCTTGAGTGCTTAGAAAAACCCAGATTAAAAATATGGTGGAATATAAACCAAGGAAGTGAAATGTATTTCCAACAACCAAAGAAATACCCGCAAGGCATTGAAAAAATAAGGTGACTCTTATAATTTGCTCGCTGCTGTATTTTCTTAGTAAAATTGTATTTACCTGGCTTGCAGAAATAAGCCCCATGGCGATAAACGCAAATATCCATCCATATTGCTTTTCACTCACGCGATACAATTCCATAAACACAAATGGCGAACCCGCGATATATGCATATAATCCTGAAGAAGCAATGGCGCCGGCAAATGCATACGTATAAAACTGTGGAACTTTGGCTACCTCCAAAAATCCTGCAATGATCGGTTTGGGTTTTAATGAAAGTTGCGTTTGAGGTTCTTTGCCTGTAGGCAATTTAAAGTAAACCAATATCAGTGTGGAAACGCCTATTAATGTAAGAACATAAAAAATAGATTGCCATCCGAATAAAGCCGTCATGTATCCTCCCAATGTGGGCGCTACAATGGGCGATAAAGCCAGCACCAGCATCAGTAAAGAAAATATTTTTGCATTTTCTTCTACAGGAAAAATATCCCTTACCAAAGCGCGTGATGCTACCATTCCCGAGCAGGAACCCAAAGCCTGTAAAAACCGGAGCCCGATCAGCATGTTGGCTGTTGGCGCAAAGGCGCAGGCAATTGAAGTGACCATGTAAACAAAGAGGCCAATATAAAGAGGTTTTTTTCTTCCAAAACGATCGAGCAAAGGCCCGTAGATTAATTGTCCCACAGAAATACCAATAAAAAAACTGGTAATGGAAAGTGTAATGTGCGCAACTGTTGTGTGCAGGTCTTTTGCAATATCCGGAAAGCCCGGCAAATACATATCAATTGAAAAAGCCCCCGTTGCTGACAGCAATCCCAAAGTGAATATGGTAAAAAATCTTTCTTTTCCTTTCATATTGACGGGCGAAGATAATTCTATAAAATAATTTTTCTAAATATGTGATAACTTTTCTCAGCAAAAACAATAGCCAAAAAAGCAAAATTAAAATCTGTGTTATTTGTTGCTTTACTACAGTTTAAGAAAGCATAAACGCTTTCGTTACATTTGCAGCGATGAAAAAGAAAAAATATTCGTTAGAAAATATACTTACGAATTTAAAAATAGAATCGCTTAATGAAATGCAGCAGGAGGCTATAAAAGCCAATAAGAGCAAAGATGATTTCATTTTACTTTCGGCTACAGGTTCAGGAAAAACGCTGGCTTTCCTTTTACCGATATTGGAAAACCTGGAAGAAGATAATAAAAATACACAGGCGTTGATAGTTGTTCCTTCGCGTGAACTGGCGATGCAGATAGAGCAGGTTTTTAAAATAATGGGAACCGGAAAAAAAATCTCTGCTACTTATGGTGGTCATAAAAGAGAGATTGAAGAAAACAATTTGATTCAACCACCGGCAGTGATTGTAGGCACGCCAGGAAGATTGGGCGATCACATCCGCAGGGGAAATATTACAGTCGATTCTATCACCACTTTGGTACTCGACGAGTTTGATAAATCACTTGAATTAGGTTTCCAGGAGGAAATGAAATTTATTATTGATTCTCTTAAAAATGTAAAGAAAAAAATTCTTACTTCTGCAACTGAGTCTGTTGAAATTCCTGCCTTTATAGGCTTGAATAATCCGGAAAGAATTAATTTTTTAATTCCTGGCCAGGAAACTGAAGGCCTTGCCATCAAAGCTGTTTTTTCAGAAGATAAAGACAAAGCTGAAACACTTTTTAAATTGCTGTGTTCCTTGGGAAACCGCTCTACCATTGTATTTTGTAATCATCGTGAAGCGGTGGAGCGCACAAGCAACCTTCTTTCGGAAAAAGGAATTTACAATGAATTTTATCATGGAGGAATGGAACAGCAACAAAGAGACAGCGCTTTGTCGAAGTTCAGGAATGGAACAACCAATGTATTAGTAACCACTGATCTTGCTTCACGAGGACTCGACATTGCCAACATCCGTTATATCATCCATTATCATTTGCCCCATACTGAAGATGCTTTTATTCATCGTAACGGGCGCACAGCAAGAATGGAAGCTAGCGGAACGGCTATATTAATTTTAAGTGAAGATGAAAATATTCCTTCCTATATAAATGGAGAAGTGGAAACCATTTCTCTTCCTGAAAATTACGAATTGCCTGAAAAACCAAAGTGGACAACGCTTTTCATTGCTGCCGGGAAAAAAGATAAAGTAAATAAAGTGGATATCGTTGGGTTTTTAACCAATAAAGGAGAACTTAAAAAAGAAGATATTGGTTTGATTGATGTAAAAGATTTTTTTTCGTTTGTGGCCATCCGCAAAACAAAAATGAATCATACGCTTCACCTTATAAATAATGAAAAGATCAAGAATAAGAAAGTAAAAATGGAAGTGGCCAAATAATTACTTTTCTTTTATTGAATTTTAGCATTCAATAAAGTGCTGAAAAAGCACTTGAGATCAAACCCACGTTGCTCTTTTATTTTTCTTTTACAGATCATTTATTTTCAATAAAAACGATTTTCTCCAAAAGGCTTTAACTTCCTGTTTCATTTAGTGGCATTAAAATTGCCTAATAGGGTAAGATTTAATCTAATTATCTAAAACCCTAAAAAAAATCTACCCTAAATGAAAACAAAAACCTTAGCCCTTTCCCTATTGCTATCCTTTACCGGATATGCTGTATTGGCACAAACAGATTCAATTCCAACAAAGGATTCAATTCCATCAAACGACACCACAAAGATTTCTAATGTAACTGCATTTAATTTTTCAAATGTGGCACAAAGAGATTCGGTTCCAACAACTGATTCCGTTCCTAAAACGGATAGTTCAAGCGCGTTTAACTTCACTCATTCAAATCTTACCGCCTTTAGTTTGGCCCAAAGAGATACCGTGCCTGCAACAGATAGCACAAAGAATGATAGCTCAATGGTCTTTAATCTAAATAGCGATAGTCATTTAGTAAAATTTGATTTTAAAGTAAGAGATACGATCCCTTCTGACACAACAAAAAAAGATTCTACAATGGCTTTCAATGGCAGGAAAGAAAATATCCTGCTAACATCGCGCTATTTTATTAACAATGATTTGCAGGCTTATTCAATTAAGAACGAATCAGCAATGAAAAGAAAGAAAACAAGGGTATAATTATTAAATTATTCACTAAAAAAATCAGCCATTCACTTTTTGTGATGGCTGATTTTTTTTATATAAGATGAGAGATTAATATGGTTTCAAATTTATCCGCCAGTAAACGAACTAAATCCACATTTTCCTATTTTCCGGAAGAGCCATCAAAAATTATTCAGAAAACTATTTTTATTTCCCAAAAGTAATTGTTACTTTTATCTTATATCACCTCAGCATCCTGCTAAAACCCCATTTCCGCCCCCGGACCTATCAAATTTATCCATGATCCTTTGATCTGCATTAACAGATTATATTTTTTACTTTTGCAATTGTTGAAGCAATTATATATTGCGTATGAAAATATTTTTTACTTTCTTCATTTTATTGATGTTTTTTTGCCCAAATGTACGGGCACAGAATGTTCCTGATTACGTTCCTTATAAAACCATGTCTCCTCAACAACTGAGCGCCTATAGGCAATCACTATGGGATGCGTTACCCGCTGCTATTGGATGGGTTAATGATTTTGGAGATCTTTTCACTACTCCGCAGGAAAGAAACTTAGAAAAAACCTTAGAGCATTTTGAAAGGGCCACCAGCGTGGAAATTTGTATTGTTACTATTGATTCAAACATGGTTTCACAAGATAATTTCAGTGAATTTAGCTATCGCTTAATGAAGAAATGGGGTATCGGCAAAATCACCAAAAGCAATGGAATTGTAATTTGCATTTGTAGAGATTACAGGAGAATGTGTGTAACTACTGATTTTGGAATTGACCGGTATGTTAACGAAAGTGATAAAACCCGCATGATCAACAGGGAGTTTGCGCCTTACTTTGCTAAGAATGATTATTACGATGGCACCTACACTGGTTTAAATGCATTGCTTACAAAAATCGATAAGCACTGGGAGCAAAAAAATAATGTAAGCGCTTCAATAAAATAAAAATCCTGGTCCCGATTGCTATCGTTATTCTTCGGTTACTACTAACTAATCAAGATGAAAAGTCTCTCTCATTGATCTTAAAACTCCTGGAGTTGACCATTGGCCTGCAACGATCATTCTTCTTACCGTATAAAGTGGCTGCGTTGAATCGCGCTTTGATGCTAAACTAAAAGCCATTTTGTAACCGGCTTTCTTTAATTCAGGAAAAGCAGGCCTGTTCCATAAGCCAAAAGGATAGGCGAAATAATTGGCAGGTTTTCCAATTATCTCTTCAACTTTTTTCTTTGGCTGCACCAGTTGTTTGTCCCAATCTTCGCCCTGGTATTTGGTAACCATGTGATGATCCCATGTATGTGCTTCCACTGCATTTCCATCATCAGACAATTGTTTTAGCTGTTCTTTGGTCATATAATGCGGACGGTTAATAGAAACAGTCATTATAAAAAACACACCTTTAAACCCATACTTTTTCATGTCGGGGTAACCAACGGAAAATTGCTCTTCATCTGTGTCATCAAAAGAAAGTATTATCGGTTTTGCGGGCAATGGGGCACCATGTAAAAGGTAATTATATAATTGATCTGGCAGGATAGTTTGATAACCACTATCTTTTAAAGCTTTCATTTGTTCGGCAAAATGAGCCGGAGAAACAGAGTAGGTCCTTGTGTTTGGACCATCCCCAGGCTTTGTGTCCTTGATATGGTGGTAACATAAAACCGGGACCTGCTTCCTGGCCAAAATCGTTGCGGCATCGGCGACAGGTGCATTTTGAACGGAAGAATCATCTTGAACGGTAGAATCCTGAGCCTTTTCTTCATTTTTTTTAATGCTGTTTTCAGTACCTGAAGTAGCAGAATGGCATGCACCTAAAATAAAGGCACATAAAGTGATAAAGACAAAATTGGTTTTCATAATAGGGGAAGAAAATTATTGGTATTGGATATAAATAGGTTTAGGAATAAATTTTAATAATTCCTGTGGTGTGTAAAGCTGGTTACCTTTTTTGGTATCATTTTTATAAAACAATTTAAATCCTGTAAACTCCACTGGTTCAGCATAAATATAACGCAGGTAGGAAGAGTGTTTTAAAGTCCTATCACCCCATCCATCCATATCCATCACTACCTGAACTTCGGGAACTTTTTTAATTTGCTTATAATTGGTAACCATTCCTTGTGTGAAACGGTGTACAATTAAAATCTTGGGAGGAAGGTTGTATTTCTTTACATAAGATGCCAGATCATCAATAGCCGTATTGATATCATCTGCATTAAAAGTGCCGATTCTTTTTCCGGGAACACTTCCATCTTTCATTGAAAATTCGGGATCAATTCCCAGGTGTACTTGCGGTAGTTTTAAATATTTTTCCAATGGCGGTACTTCATCTTTTACAGAACTTAAACCAACCTGGATATCTAAAAATACAAGAGCGTTAATCTCGTTCGCCCAATTGATGATGGTATCCATTTGGCTGGAAGGCATGCGGAGCCGGTGTTTTCCGTCTTTACCAGGATCTCCCTGGGCCGTAACCGCGATATAATGTAAAGCAGGAATTACAGGAATTGAAGAATCAGCAGCTTGCCAATTATGAACTTCCTGTTTCAATTTTTTCAACATCTCATTTTTAGGTAATTCCCCCAGGATACCCATCCTTTTTGAATAGAGGTTTCCGTAAAATGCCACAATTCTGTGAAATGGAAGAACCGCTCCCGGTAAAGGATAAGGAGCTTTAACCGGCCATTTCCCGGTTGTGTCATGATTGGCAAGATTAGCCATCAGCTTATTGTACAAAGCGGTGTCTAAAGGTTTTTTCTCAAATACTTTTCCTTTTTCAATTTCCTGCTCTTTTGACTGCTCTTTGTTTACCGAATCCTTTTGAGCATGTTCAGGTGCAGATTGGCCGGTATTGCAGCCAGTATTCAGAAAAAAAAGTATAGAAAGAAGCGGCACAATAGCCGCGTAATTTTTTTTGGGGTTCATAAGGTGCGAAGGTATTTTAATTTTCAGATCAAGCGAACGGTATTCTATAAATTATTTATTAAAAAACGCAGGTAGTTTTCATTTATTTTATTTCTCAAAAATTAAGTTTATCAGGAATGGATATAATCATGCAAATGGTTGATGGTTTGTTGTTGAAACATGATAGTTTCGGTAACCACATCACTGATAGATATAATGCCGGCAAGTTCATTGTCTTTAAACACAGGAAGATACCGGATGTTATTTTTGGTAAGCAGCTCCATACAATATTCAATAGAATCACCTGGCTTTAAAAGTGGAAATTCACTCATCATGATTTCACTGACTTTAGTGTCGGTTGAATTCTTTCCTTTAAGAATAACCTTACGGGAATAATCTCTTTCGGTGATAATACCAAGGAATTTCCCATTTTCCATTACCACTACGGAACCAATGTTATTCCCGGCCATTACTTTCAAGGCATCAAGCACACAGGTATCTGGCAAAACTGATATTGCATTTGTTCCTTTACGTAAAAGGATGTCGCTGATTCTACTCATAATGTTAAAATTTAGGATAGTAAATTACGAAAAAAAACCTACAAACATCATAGATTATTAATAATGTGGAAATTTTTGAAGATTTATTGAATTTTAGTTAACTGAATGAGAAGTGGCATTTTATTATATTTGCCACATGAATTTTAGCGAAAAACAAAAGATTCGGATAGCTGTTTTAGACTTGTATGAAGGCTTTGAAAACCAAGGTATGCGCGGTTTAAGGGAAATTATAAAACAGTTTGCTAAAATTAATAACCTTGATATTGTTACCCGTGAATTTGATGTAAGACAAAAGAATGAATTGCCAGATACTTCATGGGATATTTATATTAGCAGCGGGGGGCCCGGAAGTCCTCTTGAATCAGAAGGACTTGAGTGGGATACTTTATACTTTAATTGGTTACAACAAATCGAAAGCTGGAACAACAATCCTGTTAATCTTCAGAAGAAGTACGTTTTTTTTATCTGTCATTCTTTCCAGCTTGCTTGCAGGTATTTTAAAGTAGTAGAAATAACTAAACGTAAATCAACAGCTTTCGGTATATTTCCTGTGCACTTGTTGCGTGCAGGTGAAAATGAACCCGTTTTTACCGAAATGCCTGATCCGTTTTATGCCGTTGACAGCCGCGACTACCAGGTTGTTCAACCTAATAAACGTAAATTGAAAGAAACCGGTTCTAAAATTTTGTGTATCGAAAAAGAAAGGCCGCATGTTCCTTATGAAAGAGCGGTAATGGGCATTCGATTTAATGAGTATTTTATCGGGACTCAATTTCACCCTGAAGCGGACGCAACTGGTATGACTCTTCATTTGCAATCAGAAGAAAAAAAGAGTACGGTGATTAAAAATTATGGGCTTGCAAAATGGGAATCAATGATTGAAAAGTTAAATGATCCTGATAAAATTGTTTGGACTCATGATCACATTCTTCCCAACTTTTTAAAACTTGCCACTGATCAATTAAGGATTGATAACAAACTGTTGGTATAAAAGAAAGAATTTGTTTTTGAGTTTTAAATCCAATTAACAAAAGCAACATGATTCCTGAAATAAGAAATCAATTCAACAAAAAATTTTCAGAAGAAAAATACAAACAGTTTTTAAAAGATCTGAACAGTAAACATCCTGGTGCTATTGATTTTCGTATAGCTGAAACGCCAATTTTTATTCCCAAAGATTTTACTAATAAAATGCTCGATGCTTGTGAATCGATTGTGGATGTAATTACCAACCCCGATTTTAAAGAATTGACCAATCGTTCTATTCCAAAAAATGAAAATGTGCCAAACGAGAATGAGCACACCAATTTTATCGCCTTTGATTTTGGTATTTGTGAAAATGAAAATGGTGAATTGGAACCGCAATTGGTAGAGATGCAGGGCTTCCCCACCCTATTTGGATTCCAGGCTTACTATCCGAAAATATTGGAGAAATATTTTGATATTCCATCCAACTATTCAACTTATTTAAATGGTTATGATGAAGATTCTTACTTAAAACTTTTAAAAGAAATTATTGTAAACGGATATGATCCTGAAAATGTAATTCTTCTTGAAATAAAACCTCATCAACAAAAAACAAGAATCGATTTTTATTGCACACAGGATTATTTGAAAATTCCAATCGTTTGCCTGACGGATCTTATTAAAAAAGGGAATAAATTATTTTACAAAAAAGAAGGCAGGCAAATAGAAATAAAGAGAATTTATAATCGTATTATTTTCGATGAATTATCCAAATTGAAAAAATCTTTGGGCGATGTAGTAGATATTACGCAACCGTTAGATGTAGAATGGGTGCCGCATCCAAACTGGTTTTATCGCATTAGTAAGTTTACACTTCCGCTGATAAATCATTCTTATGTTCCTCAAACTGTTTTTCTTAATGATTTGAAAGACGTCCCTTTGGATCTTGAAAATTATGTACTGAAACCCTTGTTTTCTTTTGCCGGGCAGGGCGTTGTTATTGATGTTAACAAAAATGATATTGACGAAGTGAACGATGCAGAAAACTGGATCCTTCAAAGAAAAGTAAAATATGCAGATATCATTAAAACGCCGGATGTACCGGCCAAAGCCGAGATCAGAATTTTTTATTTTTGGGAGAAAGGCAAATCACGCCCGGTTGCAGTTAGTAATCTTGCGAGGTTAAGTAAAGGTAAAATGATTGGTGTAAGATATAATATGAATAAAGATTGGGTTGGAGGAAGTGTTGCGTATTTTGAAAAATAAAAATTGTTAATATTTCTTTGTTTACTGTCATAAATCTTTAATTCAATTCAATGACTTTACTTTGCAAAAATTTTTAGATTAATGTATAACGGAAAAAAAGTGGTTGTAGTTCTTCCCGCTTATAATGCCGCGCTTACCATGGGAAAAACAATTTCCGAAATTCCTATGGATATTGTGGATGACCTGGTTCTTGTGGATGACAACAGTACAGATAATTCAATAGAAGTTGCTCATCATTTGGGAATTAAACATATCATCCGTCACACAAAAAACCGGGGCTACGGCGGCAACCAAAAAAGCTGTTACGATAAAGCACTGGAGTTAAACGCGGATATTGTTATTATGCTTCATCCTGATTACCAATATACGCCAAAGCTTTTGCTGGCAATGATTTCAGTGATTGGTAACGATGTTTATAAAGTAGTTTTTGGTAGCCGCATTTTAGGTAAAGGTGCGTTGAAAGGAGGAATGCCTTTGTACAAATATTTTGCCAACAGATCTCTCACTTTCTTTCAAAATATGCTGATGAATCAGAAGCTTTCAGAATATCATACCGGCTATCGGGCTTACCACAGAGCCGTACTTGAAAAAATAAATTATCAGCAAAATTCTGATGATTTTATTTTTGATAATGAAATGGTTGCACAGATCTTTTACAATGGGTTTGAAATTGCAGAGATCACCTGCCCTACTAAATATTTCGAAGAAGCTTCTTCCATCAACTTGCAAAGAAGTATTACTTATGGACTCGGTGTTTTAAAAGTTTCTTTTCTTTATTTTCTTACCAAGCTTAAAATATATAAATGGAAATTGCTAACCAGATAAATAAAAGGCAAAGCAATCTTTACCTAACAATAATTATTTTATCAGGTATTTTTTTCTTTATTCCTTTCCTGGGAAGGGTTCACCTTTTTGATTGGGACGAAATCAATTTTGCTGAGTCGGCAAGGGAGATGATCGTTACCGGCAATTACCATCGTGTACAAATTAATTTTCAGCCTTTCTGGGAAAAACCACCTTTCTTTTTCTGGTTGCAGGTTGGAGCCATGAAAATGTTTGGCGTTAATGAATTTGCCGCAAGGTTCCCGAATGCTATTTTTGGTATTATCACTTTGGTTACATTTTTCCTGATTGGCAAAAAATATAAATCTCCACAGTTTGGTTTTATCTGGGCTATTAGTTACCTCGGCACTTTTCTTCCGCATTTATATTTTAAATCAGGCATCATAGATCCTATTTTTAACTACTTTATTTTTCTGGGAATTTATTTTATGTATAAAGATATTTCCGGGGAAATATTTAAGAATAAATACGTGTATCCTTCACTGGCAGGCTTCTTCATTGGCCTTGCCACATTAACCAAAGGCCCGGTTGGGCTACTTATTTTTCTTATCACTTTCCTGGTTTATTTCCTTTTCATCCGGTTCAAAAATTTTCCGGGAATTAAAAAAATCCTGCTTTTCATTTTCTTTTTTACGATCGTTTGTTTGCTGTGGTTCGGAGAAGAAATTTTCAAAAATGGTTTTTGGTTTATTAAAGAATTTTTGGCGTACCAGGCCGATCTTTTTCTGCATCCTGTTGCCAGTCATGGTGAACCTTTTTATTATCACTTTGTAGTTGTTTTTATCGGGTGTTTCCCTATTTCAATCATCGCTCTTCCTGTTTTATTTGGTAAAAAGATGGAAGTAAAAAAAGATTTTTTGAGATTGATGAAAATTCTTTTCTGGACAGTGATGATTCTATTCAGCATTACCACCACCAAAATTGTTCATTATTCTTCGCTTACATATATGCCACTTGCGTTTATGGCTACCTGTTATCTTGATGAGTTGATAGTAAAGCAACAAAAAATGAAGATTTCTCTTTTGGTTTTAATTGCTTTTATGGGTTTAGTCTTTTCATTTTTATTGGCAGCGCTTCCTTATGTTGCTAATCATCATGAACTAATATTGCCATATTTAAAAGATCCCTTTGCTGCAGCCAGTTTAAATGTAACAGTACACTGGAGCGGATTTGAAAGCCTTATCGGTATTTTTTACTTTGTACTTGTATTAGCAGCAGTAATTCTTTTTTATAGAAAGAAAAATAAAGTTGCGGTTTTGTTTCTGTTTTATTCAACGGCAGTTTGTCTATTTATTTATTTACTTGCAGTAGTTCCTAAGATCGAAAGATATTCGCAAGGGCCCGCTATTGATTTTTATCAAACTCTCCAGGGCAAAGATGTATATGTGTGGCCAATAGGATTTAAAAGTTACGCTCAATATTTTTATGCAAAAAAGCCTGGCTCACCGGTTTATGGAGAGGCAGATGAACAATTTTTATTAAAAGGAGAAATTAAAAAGCCTGCCTATTTCGTGGTAAAGGTTACCAATATTGGTTTCGACTCCACCTGTAATAATTGTACTTTAATTAAACAAGAAGGCGGTTTTAAATTTTATAAAAGAGAG
>JBBQWJ010000074.1:0-13121 GCA_038210685.1 Chitinophagales bacterium
TTACTGTTTTTCCAATCTTCATTTAATTTTTCAAATTCTTTCAAATCTTTTTCAGAAAACGTTTGGTTAGATAATGCTGAAAGATCAGGCTGGCCTGCATTTACCCACGCTGTAAACCAGAAAGAAGCTACAGCAAATATAGATTGGCGCATTCTTCGTTCCACCATTCCATTCAGTATTTTATCGTAAGCGATCGTGTAGGCAGATGAATATTGTTTGATCAAAATATTATTTCTTTTTTCAAAAGCATATTTTTTATCTGAAGGGAACGTAATCGATAATTCTTTTTCAAAGCGCAAAACAGAATCTGCAGCTTTTGCACTTTCCAAAACCCGTTGCCAAATAAAGCCGGAAGGATCTTTAATATATTCGGCCGTGCCAATAAAGAAATTAAAATTTTTGTCCAGCAATTCCGGCACCCGGCTTTCCCAAAAAGCATGAATGCCTTTTTGCCCGGTAAGCTGGCCGTTATAATTTTCGGAAGTATGTAAAGGAACATGAGCATCGGCAATATAATGACCGATTTCGGCGCTGTTCTTTAAAATAGAAGAAAAGTTCTTTTCTTTAAAAGCTTTGGTAAGCCTGCCGAGCATTACCTGTATATGCCAGGGAACAATTCCATACGCCTGCAAAGAATCTTCGCCATATTTATCCACCGCATCCTTCCATTTATGCGGCAATTCAGTATAAGGATAAGTGCCGTAATGATCAATATCAATATAATGCCTTGCACCTTCCGGAGCTATTGCATACCTTCTTTTATCAGGATCGGTTGCATGTTCAGAAATAAAATCAATATGGGGTTTATAAAACAAAACCATCTGCGGAGGCAACAAAAAAATGGCATAATAATTTATTTTTTTATGCGCATAAAATCCCCAGCAAAAACATTGAGTCGTGATTCCAAAAAAGGAAATTAAAAGAATAACTTTTTTCAAAAAAGGCAGTATTTATTTGATAAGAGAATCACCCAAAGGATCTACAGTTGAATCAGAAACGGTTTGTGTAACGCCTCCACTTACTGCAAATTTCATTGATTGAGCTGCGCCGATGGAAGTTATTTGCCTTACTCTCTCCTTTGGCACGATGTACACATTTCCTGCAACTGAATAGGCCATTGGTAAATAAACCGCTACATAATTTTCCATTCCGAAAATACTCATATCTTCCTGTGTAATAAAGCCTACACGCCATACATCAGTATCATCCACACAGGCTAATACATTATGGGTAAATTTCTTTTTGTTACCGGCAAATGCCTCAAAAAAATCTCTTATAAATGAATAAAGAAGTTTAATCCCGGGGGTTTTCTCCAAAAACTTGTTTAACACAGATAATATCCTTCCCATTACAAAAAAAGAACTTAAATAACCCACCAAAAGAATGAAGCCGATAATAATAACAAAGCCAAGCCCGGGAATATTTATCGCCGGCCTTAGTATGTTGTCGATCTTATCAAAAACGATGTAAATAAAATAAACAGTGATGGAAACCGGGCCAAGGATTAATAATCCCTGCAAAAAATATTGAATGGTTCTTTGGTAATTGCGCGACTTTTTCATAATAAAAAATAATTGAGTTTTCAAAGGTAAGCGATGATGAGTTCACCACCTTTTCTTAAATTAAAAAAAAACTTAACGGAAACTTTGGTAACTAAATAAGTTTCTTTAGTTTTGCATCCCAATGGAACTAAAAGACAGAATAAAAGAAAAAGCGGATGAACTGTACCGGCGCTATGGCGTTAAATCGGTAACAATGGATGAGATCGCTTCGCAGCTGGGTGTTTCCAAAAAAACAATCTATCATTCTTTTAAAGACAAGAATGAATTGGTGGATGCAGTAGTTGAGGAAATGCTCGAATACAATAAATTTTCTTGCCAAACCAGCCGTGATAAGGCGATAAATGCAGTTCAGGAAGTTTATTTAGGAATGGAAAGCATCCAGGAAATGCTGGACAATATGAATCCTTCCATCATATTCGACATAGAAAGAGGACATCCGCAAACTTTTAAAAAGTTTAAAGAATTTAAATACAAATTCCTTTTTGAAATGATGAAAGCAAATATTGAACGGGGCAAAGAAGAAGGATTATACCGGCAGGAAATAAATGCAGAACTCATTTGTAAAGTGAGGATAGAAACAATCATGCTTGCTTTTAATGAAGAAATTTTTCCAAAGCATCAATATTCGCTGGTTTATATCCAGCAGCGATTACTTGAGCATTTTCTTTACTCGATGGTAACTCCAAAGGGTTATAAATTAATTACAAAGTATCAAACAGAAACGACCGGTAAAAATCCGGTAAAAAAATAAGTACCGATGAAAATAAAGATCAGGTTGATTTTAGCTTCCATTTTAAGTATAGGATATTTCGCAGCCAGCGCGCAGCAAAATAATCAGACAGGACAAATTCATTTTTTTTCCGCCCGGCAGGCAGTTGATTATGCCATGCAAAATTCAGTGCAGGTAAAAAATGCTTTGATTGATATTAAACTGCAGGAGCAACAAAATAAGCAAATTACAGCGGCTGCTTTGCCACACCTGAATGGAAATGTTGGTCTTACAGATTATCTTTCAATACCCACTCAATTGATTCCTGCAGAATTTGCCGGTGGCCCTCCGGGAACTTATTTTCCTGTAAAATTCGGAACTAAATACAGTGCAACTTACGGCGCTGATCTTCAACAAATACTTTTTGACGGACAGGTTTTTGTAGGTCTTCAGGCACGTAAAGCGGCTATTAATAATGCCGAATTGGTTGCCGATATTACTAAAGAACAAATAAAGACAAATGTTTATAAGGTGTATTATCAACTGGTAGTTGGCAAAAGGCAAATAGGTACACTGGATGCTAATATTGCCAATTATGAAAAACTTCTTCACGATACAAGGGAAATTTATAAAAACGGTTTTGCTGAAAAACTTGATGTAGATAAAGTGCAGGTTCAACTGAGCAATCTTGAAACACAAAAATTAAAAGCTCAAAATCAAATTGATGCAGGAAATGAAGGTCTAAAACTTCTAATGAATATTCCGCAAAAAGATTCGCTCTTTCTTACCGACACGCTTTCTGACCAGGAATTGAAAGCAGGAATTCTTGATAACAATTATAATTACGAAGACAGGAAAGAATACCAGCAGTTGCAAACAGCAATTGACCTGGGTAAATACAATGTAAAAAGATACCAGTTGAGCAAGATTCCCACATTATCATTTTCTGCAAACATCAGCCAGAATGCGCAACGTACTTCTTTTAATTTTTTTAAAAGCAGTGAGAAATGGTTCAGCACTTCATTCATAAGTTTTAAAATGTCAATCCCGCTATTTGATGGTGGAGAAAGAAATGCCAACATTGCCACAGCAAAATTGAACCTGATGAAACTTGACAATAATGTGGACCAATTAAAAGAATCAATAGACAATGATGTTGCGCAAGCAAGAATCAATATGAAATCTGCATTGCTCACTATGGATGTGCAGAAAAAAAATATTGACCTGGCGCAACAGGTTTATAATTCAACCAAATTAAAATACGAGCAAGGCCTCGGTAGCAACCAGGAAATTTCTACTGCGCAAGCTGACCTGGTAACGGCTCAAAACAATTACTACAGTTCGTTATACGACGCGATAATAGCTAAAATTGATTACCTGAAAGCAGCAGGAACACTCTAAATAAAAAAGAAAAATAAGTATCAAATAATTACAAAATGAAAAAAATAACCATTACCGGCCTCATCATACTGTTTATTGCTTTTGCTTCTTCATGTGTTAACTCAACTGATAAGCAAAAAGAATTAAAGGAAAAGAAAGCGCAGCTTGAAAAGTTGAAAACGCAGAAAGATGATATTGACACAAGGATTGCAGATCTGCAAAAACAAATTGGCATTTTGGATACCGGTTCTACCATAGCTGCAAAACCAAAACTTGTTGCCTTGCAAACCGTTCAAAAAGGAGATTTTAAACATTATCTCGGACTGCAGGGAAGTGTTGATTCAAAAAATGTGTCGTACATAACACCAAGCGGCCAACCAGGGCAGATAAAATCGATTTATGTGAAACAAGGAGAAAAGGTACATAAAGGTCAATTGATATTGAAGCTGGATGATGCGGTTGCACAACAAAATGTGGCTGCCGTTAAACAACAAATGGGAAGTGTAAAAGCGCAACTTAGCCTTGCTCAATCTGTTTACGAAAGGCAGAAAAACCTGTGGGACCAGCATATAGGAACAGAGGTGCAATTGTTGCAAGCTAAAACGAACGTAGAATCTTTACTAAGCCAGCTAAAGGCGATACAGGCGCAGGTGAATACGGCCCAGGAGCAAGCCAATCAAAGCAAAATTTACAGCGATGTGAACGGGACAGTAGACGATATCACTGCACATGTGGGTGAAACATTTAATGGTAATCCATTAACTGGTGGTTACATAAAAATAGTAAATGAAACTGATTTAAAAATTACGGTAACGGTACCCGAAAATTATGCTGGAAAGGTATCTAAAGGTTCACTGGTGATTGTAACTATTCCTGATATTAATAAGACTTTCAACAGCACTATTTCATTTCTTAGCCAGGCAATTGGTAATACAACAAGAGGCTTTACTGCAGAAATAAAAGTGCCGAACGGAATTAATCTAAGGCCCAATCAAATTGCGGAAGTAAAAATCCTGGATTATAACGCTCCCAATTCCATCGCTGTTCCATTAAATACCATACAAACCGGAGAAGATGGAAAATATGTGCTGCTGGCCGGAAAAAACGGAAGCGAAATGGTAGCAAAAAAGAAAAATGTTACTATCGGCCAGCTATATGGCGATAGCATTGAGATAAAGCAAGGCTTACAACCAGGTGATGAAATTGTAACCCAGGGTTTCCAGGGTTTATTTGAAGGTGAGCCAATCTTCACTAACAGTAAATAAACAAAAAATGCAAAAACTTCTTTTGAGAAAAAGCACAATTAAATTAGTATGAGCTTAGCTGAAAATTTTAAGGAAAAATATAAAGAGTTTAAACCTACAAGTTGGTCGATCAAAAATAAAACGTCCATCTATTTACTTATACTTTTTGTATCGATGATGGGGGTTTACCAGTTTGTTACTTTACCAAAAGAACAATTTCCTGATATTGTAATTCCGACGGTAGTTGTTCAAACAATCTATTCGGGAAATTCACCAAAGGATATTGAAAACCTTGTAACAAAGCCAATTGAAAAACAATTAAAAGGTATTACCGGCGCAAAGATCAATAAGATCACAAGTACTTCCTTGCAGGACTATTCTATCATCACAGTAGAATTTGAAACAAGCGTAAAACCAGAAGTAGGTTTGCAGAAAACCAAAGATGCTGTAGATAAAGCGAAACCGGATTTACCTACAGATCTTACGCAGGAACCGAACGTACAAGCTTTTGACATCAGTGAAATGCCCATCATGTATGTAAATCTAAGTGGTGATTTTGATATGATGAGCCTGAAAAAGTTTGCAGATGATGCGAAAGACAAGCTCGAAGAGATTCCGCAAATAACCCGGGTGGATATTGTGGGTGCTCCTGAAAGAGAATTCCAGATCAATGTAGACAATTATAAAATGCAAAGCGCCGGCGTAACTTTCGATGATATTGCCAATGCAGTTCAAAGAGAAAATGTAGATATCTCCGGTGGTTTACTGGATGTAGGAAATATGAAGCGAACTTTGCAGGTAAGAGGCCAGTTTAAAACCGCTTATGATATTGAAAAAATAATTGTACGTAATACCTCCGGAGCTCCTATTTATTTAAAAGACATTGCTAATATTAAAGACACTGTAAAAACCAGTGAAAGTTTTGCGCGGCTAAATGGCAAAAATGTTGTTACCCTTAATATCGTAAAAAGAGCGGGAGAAAACTTAATTGAAACGTCTGATAATGTAAAAAAGGCGGTTGCTGAAATGAAAGGAACGATTTTGCCAACCAACTTAAATGTTGTGATAACAGGCGATCAAAGCCGATCTACACGCACCTCTTTTAATGATCTTGTGAATTCCATTGTAATTGGGTTCATACTTGTGCTTTTGATCCTGATGTTTTTTATGGGAGTTACGAACGCCTTCTTCGTAGCACTTTCTGTTCCACTCAGTATGTTCGTGGCATTCTTGTTTTTACCTGCGGCAGACCTTATTGTAGGCGGAAATGTAACATTGAATTTTATTGTACTTTTTGCGCTTCTTTTCGGTCTCGGAATTATTGTGGATGATGCGATAGTGGTGATAGAAAACACGCATCGTATTTTCATGGAGAACAAAGGCAAACTGTCTACTAAAGAATCAGCGAAAAGGGCAGCGGGAGAAATTTTCGTTCCGGTGTTATCGGGCACACTCACAACATTAGCGCCATTTTTCCCTTTACTTTTCTGGCCTGGCATTATTGGAAAATTCATGATCTATTTGCCGACGATGCTCATCTTTACTTTAACGGCATCTTTGATAGTAGCATTTATTATGAACCCGGTTTTCGCTGTTGATTTCATGAATCACCCTGAAGGAAAAGTAAAAAGGAAGTCGGCTGTTTTTACAAGCAAAGCATTTTTAATTCCATTGTTAGCAGGAATACTTTTCGATTTATTTCATGTGACTTTTGTTGGTAACCTGCTTATTTTCTTTTCAATAATCGTTGTTTTAAATACCTATATTTTTGATTCGCTCATCCATAAATTTCAGAATCGTGTTTTGCCCGCCATAATGACGAGCTACGAAAAGTTGTTGCGCTGGGCTACTGCAAAATGGCGGCCTGTTTGGCTTCTTGCAGGTACGTTTGGTTTGCTGTTGTTGGCACTGGTACTTTTTCAAATAAGGCAAGTCCCGGTAGTTTTCTTTCCTAAAGGTGATCCCAATTTCATTTATGTTTATTTAAAACTGCCTGTAGGAAGCAGCGTTGATTATACTGATTCCATCACAAAAAATATCGAAAATAAAGTAATGAAGGTACTGGATGGCCCATCCGGAAAACCCAACCCCATGGTTGAAAGTGTAATCTCAAACGTAGCAGTTGGCGCTTCCGATCCTGCCAGCGGTTCTACAAGCACACAACCTAACCTTGGAAGAGTTCAGGTTTCTTTTGTGGAATATCAGAAACGGAATGGAATTTCTACTGCTCCTTATCTTGATTCCATCCGTGAGGCCATAAAAGGAGTTCCGGGGGCAGAAATTTCTGTTGCCCAGGAAAGCAGCGGGCCTCCAACAGATCCTCCGATAAATATTGAAGTATCAAGCGAAAATTTTGATCAGCTTACTACCACCGCTACGGCTTTAAAAACCTACCTGGATAGTTTACGAATACCGGGAATAGAAGAATTGAAGCTGGATGTTGACCTTAATAATCCCGAAATAACACTCACAGTTAACCGTGAACGTGCACTGATAGAAGGTGTATCAACCGCCCAGATTGGGCAGCAGATAAGAACGGCATTGTTTGGGCGCGAAGTTTCTAAAATAAAAGAAGGGGAAGATGAATATAAAATACAATTGCGGAATAACCAGGTGCAAAGAAAAAACCTGAGCGATCTTTTAAATATGAATATTGTCTTTAGGGATATGGCGAGTGGCGGACAGGTAAAATCCATTCCGATCAGTTCGCTGGTAGATGTTGATTATACAAGTACTTTGGGAAGTATTAAAAGGAAGGATGTGAAACGTGTTATTACCATTTTCTCCAACGTTCTTTCCGGTTATACACCTACAGAAGTAAATAAAAATATCTCAACTGCCATCAATGATTTTAGTCAAAAAGGCCCTGGAGTTACTATCAAACAAACAGGAGAAGGGGCGCAACAAGCAGAAACAGGTGCGTTTCTTGGTAATGCGATGTTGATCGCACTTATGTTGATCTTATTTATACTGGTGCTACAGTTTAATTCGGTAAGTAAATCCGTAATCATCCTTACAGAAATAATATTCAGTGTAATCGGCGTAATCCTGGGTTTTTCAATTACAGGCATGACCATTTCTGTTGTAATGACAGGAATTGGTATTGTAGGATTGGCGGGTATTGTGGTGAAGAATGCTATTCTTGTAATAGATTTCGCGGATGAATTGAGAGCCCGTGGAATGAAGACTAAAGAAGCAGTAATACAGGCCGGAAAGATCAGGATTATTCCCGTGTTGCTCACTGCGCTTGCTGCCATCTTTGCATTGATTCCTTTGGCCATTGGCTTCAACATTAATTTCGTTACGATGTTCTCCGAATTAAATCCTCATATTTTCTTTGGAGGCGATAGCTCTGTTTTCTGGAAGCCGCTTGCATGGACCATTATTTTTGGTTTGGCATTCGCTTTCTTCATGACATTGATTATGGTACCAAGTATGTATCTTATCGCTGAAAGGCTGAAACGCCCGATGCGCAGGCATTATGGAGGAAAATGGATATCAATGCTTGGCATTCCTCCACTGACTATATTATTTATTCCACTGATATTCATTACGATGTTTATTCATAATGCGCAGGTAAAAAGAAGAAAGAGAAAGCTTGGAAACCAAGTGGGTGAAAGATGGACCGGAAGTTGGTTCTGATGAATAATTCTAATTAAAATAAAAAACCTGTAGGTAAATATCCTGCAGGTTTTTTTGTTTATACAGTAAACCGACAAATAATACCAATTCCTGTTTTAGTGTGATAAAAAATATTATGAGAATGAAATAGTGAAAAAGAAAGAAATATCGTGACTTTATCTGCAGAACTTCTTATCAACAGCAATTCTAAAAGAATTTTGATTTAATACATTATTACAAACAGATCTTATGATTTCTTTAAAGCCTACAACACCTTTTAGGTATGCACTTTGTGGAAAAAAAGTAAAAAAAAACACTATGAAAACAAGATTATTAATGATGGCCGGAGTGTTGGGTATTTCAGTTTTATATACCAGTTGCACTAAAGACCCGGTAAGCAATTTAAACAACCAGGAATCGAGGATTTATATTACAGACCATGACTCTACGGTAAATTTTTCAAACTATAAAACTTATAGTATTTCCGATTCTGTAGCTGTAATTCAAAACGGAAGTTCGATGCGCGAATTAAATGCAGTTGACCAGGCTTATATTAATGCGGTAAAAAAATATATGAACCAGGCAGGTTATACTTTGGTTACAAAAAAAGAAAACCCTGCTTTAGGGGTTGATGTAAACCATATAATTAACACTTCTACAGGGGTAATAAGTTATGGCGATTATTGGTATAACTATGGCGGATATTGGAATCCTTATTACTGGGGATATCCTGATTTTGGATATTATATTCCTTATGCCTACAGTACTTACCAGGTTAGTGAAGGAGCACTTTCGATTGACATACTCGATTTAAAAAACGCTTCTACCAATAAAAATATCAATATAATCTGGACAGGATTGATCAGGGGCTCTGGAATACTAGATACATCCGCGGCAGATAGCCAGGTAAAAGCATTATTTGATCAATCTCCATATTTAAAATATTAAAAAAATAAAATGAAACAAATAAAAATAATAATTGCATCAGTTTCTATATTGGTATTCTTTTCCTTGCAGGCAACAGCCCAAAAACAGCCACTCAATCTGGAACTCAATTACAATTACAGTATTCCCACAGGTGGATTTAAAAATGATATTGTAAGTAACAATTCGCCTCGCGGATTTATGGGCAGCCTCATGTACCCTTTTTCAGATAAATGGGCCGCAGGATTATCTTTTGGTTTTCAGGATTATTATCAAAAGTATCCACGTGCTCTTTACCATTTAAGTAAAACACAGGATATTTCCGCTGTTTTAAGTAATTCTGTACAAACCACTCCTGTTTTACTAAAAGTAAAATATTTTCCAATTTCACAATCATTTGTAAAACCCTACTTGTCACTAGCTGCAGGAGGCAATATTATTGATTACAAACAATATTATGGTGAATTTGGAAATAGCCAATCCAGCTTTGGTTTTCGGGCTGAAGGTGGGCTTGGTGCGCTCATCCCATTTAAAAAAACAGGTACTTCAGGAATCAATATAGGTGCTACCTATGATTATTCGCCTTATCATAAATATGGTTTTACTGAACTCAATTCAATAAATCTACAAGCTGGCGTTGAGATTCAATTAAGATAAAAGTGAGCAAGATAAAAAGCCTCCGGCACTTTTAACCGAAGGCTTTTTTGAAATATTTTCATTACACAAAGTAGAAAACCTGGTTATTTTCTGGCTTTTAATTTGCTTTGCATAATAAAATTAAACGTCAAACGTTTCTTTTTCTATACTTACATTGTTTAATTCAAAATTTCGTTAACCTATGATTGTCAAAGAAATTGTTTGTGAATTGCTTATAGCTGTCCATCTCATTTTATACATTCAGTCAAGAAGAGAAAAATATAATATAGAAAAATAAATACGCCCTTCTATATTTTTCCAGTACCTCTTTCTAAAACCTTCAGGGTAAATCCTGTTGACTCTCCCTACTCAAAAACCTATGTTTTTATTGGAGCACCCATGTGTTCGCATTTTCCGGATATTTTTTGTTAATTTAGATTCTTTATCCAATCTTCCTGAAAAATAATCATTCGTACCTCAAGGTGTTTTTATAAAAAAATCTTATAATCATGAGAAAGGTTTTGATTGTGATGATACTGGTATTTTTGGTGGGGGCCACTTTTACCTCCTGCACCACTTCGAAGCAAGGTTGCTTTGCCACTACAAAAATGGTAGGCTATCATTAAAAGGATAATAAAAATTGCTGGCAGTAAACAAACAAATTCCGGCAGTTTTTATTTTGGCCAATTATCCAAAAGCCTTCTTAGAATAATTATTTCGCCTGTGTGGTAACTGGTATGATCTGCCAGAACCAAAGCTTCACGCAATAAGGATTCTCCATTTCCATATTCAAAAGGGGTAAATAAATCATCAGAAGAATCTTTTAGCAAACTGGCAAAAGTCTTTCGGTCTTTTTTTATCTGCTGAGGACATTTTTCCCATTCTTTTTCAGAAGATGGCGTTGCTTTTTTAGGCCAATAATCTTCAGGCCATTTGAGTGATTCATGTTTTGCATCTCTTGAAAATTCCAAAATATCCGACTGCGCAATACGAATATGCTCAGCTATCTGCCATAAACTGTAAGGAAGGTTTCGCGGTTTTTTACCTAAAATTTCAAAAGGTATATCTTTTAAAGATTGATCTAACGACACATGCGCATTGCCCTTATTCAACAGATCGATAAGATTATCAACCAGCGCTGAGTTTTCTGTTTTATCTGTTTTCATTGTTTTTATTGTTTTTATTTCACGTGTAAAAAAAAATTTACAGGTTTGTAACTTTTCCTGTTACTATCCGTTACACAACTATCCTTCCAAAAAATAAAAATAACGATCATGAAAAAAGTACTTACTCTAATTTTGATACTTGCAGGCAGCCATTTATTTGCGCAGCCATGGAAAACAATTAAAGGCGATGGAAATGTAAAAAAAGAAACACGCACTGTTGCTGATTTCAGTTCCTTATCTTCTCATGGGCCAATGGATGTAAAAATCGTTTATGGCAACTCAAACAGTATCCAGGTAGAAGCTGATGAAAACATGCTTCCTTATATTGAAACAAATGTTGAAAATGGAAAACTGACCATTCAACCGAAAAAGAATATGAATTTAAGAACTCGCTCAAAAATGGTCGTCTATGTTTCAATGACAAAAATCAAAACGCTACAACTTAGTGGTAGCGGGAACATCGACGGCAACGGTTCATTTACAACGGATGAAAAAACGGAAATTATGCTTTCCGGATCGGGTAATATTCATTTGAATTCAGGTTCATTCAAAGAATTAAGTTTCGCTATTTCAGGAAGCGGAAATATTATCGCAAAAGGCGGATCTGCCAATAGCGTTTCAGCATCTGTAAGTGGAAGCGGCAATATAGATTGCAGCGGTATTGCGGCTGATAATGTTGAAGTAAAAATAAGTGGAAGCGGTAATGCAAGAGTGCATGCTAATAAAAGCCTCACTGCAGATATTTTAGGAAGCGGAAATGTATATTACAAAGGGAATGCAACAAACATTTCAACAAAAGTGGCCGGCAGCGGAAAAGCGATTAAAATATAAGTGTGAAAATATCTCCTCCATTATATTAAAAGGAATTGTTGTAAAAAGCAATTCCTTTTTATTTTGTTGAATAATTTATACAATGTTTTGAAATTTATCCCGGAAACAAAATCCATTGCTTCTTATCTTCGCAATCGTTTTTATAAAAAAAATTAGAAACTCAAATTTTAGAAAATGAAGAAGCATCCCAATACGCAGGCTGTGCGTATTCAGACACCGAGAACAAGTGAAAAAGAACATAGCACTCCTTTATTTCTTACTTCAAGTTTTCGTTTCGATAGTGCAGAAGAAATGGCCGCCACCTTTGCGGGTGAACTGGATAATAATATTTATTCGCGCTTTGAAAATCCAAACGTTCAGGAATTTATTGATAAAATGTGCGCGCTTGAAGGTGCCGAAGCCGGCTTTGCAACTGCATCCGGCATGAGCGCCATCTTTGGTTGCTTCATGACATTTTTAAGTGCCGGCGATCATTTATTAAGTTGTAGTTCTGTTTTTGGATCTACTCATACTATCATCACCAAATATTTCCACAAATGGAATATTGATTTTTCTTTTGCTGATGTTCACAATACGGATTCATGGGAATCATTGATCAAGCCCAACACTAAAATGATCTATATTGAAACGCCTACCAATCCCGGGCTGGATATTATTGATTTGGAATGGCTGGGCAAATTGGCTAAGAAACATAAAGTAATTTTAGTGGTTGACAATTGTTTTGCCACGCCTATTTTGCAAAAACCCGCAGAGTATGGCGCCGATCTTATTTTACATTCAGCCACAAAATGGATCGATGGGCAAGGACGCGTTTTAGGCGGTGTAGTTGTGGGTAAAAAAGAGTTGATTGAAGAACTCTTTGCTTTTTGTAAAAACACCGGGCCGTCTATTTCTCCGTTCAATGCGTGGCTGCTTAGTAAAAGCCTGGAAACGCTGGATGTAAGGATACAAAGGCATTGCGACAACGCTGAAGAACTCGTAAAAGCACTGGACGGCCATCCGAAACTTAATAGCATCAAATATCCTTTTCATCCCTCGCACCCGATGT
>JBBQWJ010000075.1:0-12913 GCA_038210685.1 Chitinophagales bacterium
AATCATCTAAGAAATCCTTTTATTTTTTTAAATCCTTTGGCCTTCCTCCTACGCGCCAGTGCTCTTCAATTTTTTCCAAAGCAATCCCTTTTGTTTCCGGAATATAAAAATAGCCCCAGAAAATTCCTATGATACCTATTGCGGCGTAAAACCAGAAGGCTCCTGCCGGGTTTCCGTTATTAACTGCCTGGTTGGTAAAACTGTTTGTTGCAGCATCATACAATCTTTCATGAGTAATAATGCCTGAGCCGGAAGCTGTAAGGAGTTTTACAATTTTAAAAAAGGTAAAAGCGACTATACCATTAAACAACCAGTTTGACAATGAACCGATAGAGGAACCTATTCCTCTTACCCGCAAAGGGAAAATTTCTGAAATGATCAACCAGCCCAAAGGCCCCAGGCTAATGGCAAAGAAGGCAATATAAACCCATACAAAAATAATGGCGAGCCATTTTCCCATGTCGCCCAAGCTGGCGTGGAAGGCAAACACCAAACCCAGACCAAAAAGGGAAACAACAATCCCGCTCAACCCGATGAAATAGAGTTTTCTGCGGCCCAATTTATCGATCATAAATAAAGAAAGAATAGTAAAAGCTACATTAACCGCACCAACGCTCACCGCCGCCCAAATGCCTGCGCGGGCGCCCTCAAAACCCACAATCATAAAAATTTTCGGGCTGTAATAGATAACTGTATTTATACCTACAAATTGCTGGAAAAACATAATTCCCACCGAAATAATTAACGCCTTTCTGAGCCACGGCTTAAAAACCTCACTTAAATTAGCGCGTTCTTTAGCCTTTTCTACCTCGTCTCTCATCCTTTGCATAGATTCTTCCACAAGTGCAGGCTCTTCAATTCGTTTCAAAATTTTAAGGCTTTCTTCTTCACGACCCTGGCTCATCAGCCAACGAGGCGTCTCCGGCAGAAAGAACATACCAACCAGCAATATAAAACCGGGAACAACGCCTATATAAAACATGGGCCGCCATGACTCTACATTATTATTGTTGGCAAAGGCCAGATCGCTCAAATAAGAAACAAGGATGCCTATAGTAATGAGTAGCTGAAACAGCGATACCAAACGGCCGCGTATGTGGCTGGGAGAGATTTCGGCAATGTATAACGGAACTGAAAAAGAGGAAATACCTATGGCCAGCCCGATAAACAGACGGGCAATAATTAATGAGGTCGGACTCGGAGCCCAGCCTGACCAGGCAGCGCCTAAAACAAAAATTAAGGCAGCAACTAATATGGTTTTTTTTCTTCCAAAAATATCTGATAATCGTCCGGTGAACATGGCGCCAATTACTGCTCCGGCTAATCCCGCAGTAGTAATATTTTCTACCATACTGTTGCTGAGGTGAAAATCCTGCTGAAAAAATGGAATGGCACCGGAAATAACTCCTGTATCAAATCCAAATAAAAGGCCACCAGTGGCGGCAACAGCAGCAATAATAGTGACCAGGTTTTTGTTGTAAGCTTTTTCTTTCATAAGAAGATTGGTTGATAAGATTTATTGAAAATAGAAAACTGTTTTAGTCGAATATTTTACTTAGAGGTTACCAGTAAATACAATTACAAATAAGTTCGGCCTAAATCCTCCTTTTTTGAGTAATAGCAATACATATATTTAGTGAATATACAAATAATGAAATCACACACGTCATTAACTCAATTATATTTTTGCACAACGGTTCACAAAGGGTTGCCCTTTCCCTGAAATCTGAAAAGGATCATAACATTATTATTTCCCTCAATCGTTCTTTTTTTAATTGCTTATTGATTTCCGGAATATCGACGTTCTTTAGTTTAATCCATGATTGCTCAAGTTCTTTCATGCTTGTCTCAGTATCATTCACTTCATTGATCATTTTCATTGTTGGCGGCATATCCGATCCCTGTAGAAGGTTAAACAAAGATGCAAATGAACTGTACACCTCATTGAAACTTCTCGATTTGACTTTTGCATTTCCAAAACCAATTATTCTTTTGTCAAGGCGGGATAATGAATCAGTTAGTTTTCCGGCATCATTCGCTAACAGGTTTTTTATCTGTTGATGAAGCCTTACTGTTTCATTAGAAATATCGGCAATTGTTCTTCTTCCTTCATAACATAACATAGACAGATCAAATTGCTTTTTTAAATTGGCAGTTGATGTTTTCACTCTTGGATCCAAAGTAACTGTTATGGGCTGAACAAGTGTTTGTCCATCCACTGAAAGCTTAATGGTATACTTCCCGGGCATAATCCATGGCGAAGTAGGTGACGGTGCTGTATTTTTATAAATTGCCCCAATAGGAAATGAAGGGGGAAGATTAAGCGGATCATAATGTAAGTCCCAGATAAACCGATGTGCGCCGGCTTTATTGGATAAAATTTGCTGCGGCCTTATCCAATAAAGAGGAATATCTACCGGTGGAACGTTATATAAAGTATCATTACTGCTATAATGTCTTACACTCTTTCCTTTTGCATCAAGAATATCAAGCGTAACTTCTCCGTGAATGTTATCTTTTAAATAATAATCAATGATTGCGCCATCGGGAGGGTTTTGGCCCGCAGGTTCGCCAGGCGGCAAAGGGGTATCCGTGTTTACATTCCATCTCACCCTTATTGCATTTCCGGACCTGAATAAGGTTGAATGTTTTGCAATATTATTGTTGATTTGCCGCAGCCGGTTTATATCATCCAGTATCCAGAAGCCTCTGCCATGCGTAGCAACAACAAGGTCATTATCTTTTATAATCAGATCTCGGACGGAGGTTGCCGGCATGTTTAACCGAAGCGATTGCCAATGATCACCATCATCAAATGACACGTAGGTATCGGTTTCTGATGAAGCAAACAACAAGCCCTTCTTTTTGGGATCTTCCCTTATTGCATTTATCGGGTCATCAGGAAGCCCGGTTACAATTTCCTTCCATGTTTTTCCGCCATCGTGTGTTTTATAAATATAAGGATGCATGTCGTCACAGCGAATCCTGTTCACTGCAGCATACGCTGTATTTACATCAAAATGACCGGCATCCATTAACGACATTTTGCTCCAGGAGGTTATGGCTTGCGGAGTTACATTTTTCCAGGTTTTACCTCCATCTTTAGTTACCTGAATTAATCCATCATCAGTTCCTGCCCATATTGTATTGATAGTAAGTGGCGAAGGCGCAACTGTGTAAATGACACCGCGGCGTGGCATCTTCTTTATTGATGAATCGTCATAAATACCAACGCTTGCAGGAACATCCCAGCTTTCTCTTGAGAGGTCAGGACTTATGACCTGCCAGCTATTTCCACCATCTTGTGTTTTAAACAAAACATTGCCTGCATAATATAATGTCTTATGGTCTACCGGGGAAAAGACAACAGGTTCGGTGCGCACAAAACGATAATTTACATTTCGTGTGGGCCCTGGCGTTATACTTTGTACCTGGCCGGTAAGTTTATTATATTTTGATATTTTTCCACCATAAACAATATTTGAATTAAGTGGATCAGGGGCAACATATCCATACTCCTGGGCACCTACCGGATGCCAATCCCTGAAAGTGATTTGCCCATCATTTCCTCTTGATGCAATTCCCACAGAACCACTTTCCTGCTGGCCACTATATACATTGTATGGGAAAGCATTATCAGCACTTACGTGATACAATTGTGCAGTTGGCTGATTATACCATGAGCTCCACGTATCGCCACCATTCACTGTAATGATCGCTCCCTGGTCGCCGGTTACCAACATGATTTTCGTATTAAGCGGATTGATCCAGATATTTTGGTAATCATCTCCACCTGGTGCCCCACGAATACCGGACCAGTTTTTCGCCCCATCAACCGATTTCCATACAACAATACTTGTGCTGTAAACAATATCAGAATTTTTGGGATCCACCATTAATTCGGGCACGTCACCACCGCCAATCCGGGCTTCGGGCCTTCCATCATCTGAAATTTTCAGCCAATTATCTCCACCGTCATCTGAACGATAAATGCCCATTCCGGTTCCGGTTCCGTATTCGTTTGGTTCAGTAGTTCCAATAGCTACATAAAGTTTATTGGATGAGGATGATGCAATGGCAAGGTGAGCCTGCACCATATTTGCGGGCAGCCCATTTGATAATTTTTTCCAGGTATTACCTCCATCCAGGGATTTAAAAATGCCGCCTTCGGTTCCGTCCCATTCACCATTTTCCCAAGGCCCTTCACGGGATTTCCAAAGGGTTGCAAAAATGATATTGGGATTATTTGGATCAATTTCTACATCATCACCCCCGGTATTTTCATCTATGTATAATACTTTCTCAAAAGACTTGCCGCCATCCTGGGACCGGTAAATCCCTCGCTCTTTATTAGGCCCGTAAGGATGCCCCAAAACTGCAACAAAAAGTCTGTCGGGATTCTTTTGATCAACAGCAATTTTAGGAATTTGCTGACCTTTGCGCAAGCCAAGATGTGTCCATGTTTTTCCCGCGTCATTTGACTTATAAATTCCATCTCCTGTTGAAAGATCCGGGCGATGTAATCCTTCTCCACTACCTACATAAATAATATCAGGATTGGAAGGTGATACGGTTATTGTTCCGATAGAACCTGTAGGTTCCTTGTCAAAAATGGGAAACCATGTTCTTCCATAATCAGTGGTTTTCCAAACGCCACCATTATTAACACCGATATAAAATATGTTTGGCTGTTGAGTCACACCGGCAGCGCCTACTGTTCTTCCTCCGCGATAGGGACCAATACTTCTCCAGCGTAAACCGGATAGTAGTGAGGTGTCAACAGGTTGGGCAACTACTGAATAAGAAACCAAGGACAGCATTAAAAAGCCTAAAAGTTTATTAGTATTTTTTTTCATTAAGGATGAAATTGAAATGAATAAAGATTCTAAGATAGGTAGAAATAGGAAAGAAAACTTTGCTTCAGAATTTTGTAATGGGCGGATTCATATGATTTAATTCCAATTTCTTCATGATCTATCAAAATAAAAATCCGAAGAATTTGTTAGTTTACTGGAGTTACCCCGGGAAAACCAGCAAAAAAAATGTCTCTCCTAAGAGAGACATTTTAAGAAGAACCCAAAGAAAACGTGAATAGATTATGAAGAAATTAATTTAGAATTTGATAATCTTTTGTTGAGATGATTGTCCTTCACAAATCACTTTCACAACGTACATGCCTTTTGCCAAATTACTCACATTAATAGTTTCAGTTTGGCTGCCGCTTCCTTCCTCAATTCTTTTTGAAAGTTGCCCATAACCATTATAAAGTTCATAAGACACTTTCTTATCTTGCCAGGTAGATGGAATCGTTACCCTTAGTTCGTTGGTTACAGGGTTAGGGTAAGTTAGAATAGAAATATTTTGAGCTGCCGTTTTTGATATTCTTACCGTCCTGATATCTGAATATTGTAACCTGCCATCAAGGTCAACGGTACAAAGCCTGTAATAAATAAGGTTTGCCTGAACTGAACTGATATTTTCATTAAAGCTATAATTTACCTCAGTGGTTGAATTTCCGTCAGAAAATACAATCCCTGCTTCGCTGAAATTTTTACCATCAATACTTCTCTGAACTACAAAATGACTAACATTAATTTCTGTGGCAGTGATCCAATTTACATTTACCTCTGTATTTTTATTATTCAGTGTTGTGTTAAAGGATTGCAAGGTGATCGGCATTACTGACATTTCGGGATAACTGAACCCTTTCATATAAATACTAAACAGCCTGAGTGTTTTTGTTGCCTTAGCGTTTAAGATACCCAACTTTGCTGTAAAAGAGGACACATTGGTATTAGTTATGGTAAACATATTTGACTTCACTAATGTATCAACTCCGTTCCTGGTAATGCCATCCGCATTTATCGCCAGGAAAGTTCCCGAAGCAATGCGTGTTAATGTGATTGTAGGATTTGATCCCATATACGAGGCAGTGGCCCCGGCTCCCAATGAAATCTGGTCAAACTCTTTTAATGTGTTAGTACCATCAATATCTAATGCTGTCATGCTAATACTATCCAGTTTCTGTTCCACATTAGTTCCCGACATTTTAAAATTAATAGTAAATACAGCATAGGAAGACCCAACAGCCGGCCCGGAGGTAATTTGAGGTTGAAAGCCTTCAATATATCCGCCATTTGCCCCTGTATTATCATCGAGCGTATTAATAGTTGCCCCACCTACAAGGCTGTCTATTGATACAATGGCATCTATACCTGGTGAAACATTTTTGTATATATACTTAGCACCTGCATTCTTATCAGTTCCTGAAGTTAACACAGGGTTGGCACTAAAATTTAAGTTTGTAATGCTGGTTTGGGCTTGTACTGTAAAACTGAAAAACAGTACTGATACGATTAGTAAAGCACTGTTTATTATTCTGTTGTTATGTACAATTGTTTTCATTTTCTTTGGTTTGAGGTTTTTTCAGTAAAATGGTATGTTTTCTTTTTCTGCCACACCGTAATTTTACCGTCTTTCGATTGTAAAAATGCTATTTAGAGTAAGTATTACCGTAAAAATTCGGTAATTGTATGTTCTTTATCGACGAATGGAATGGTTTTGCCGTTTAAGCATCACAAAGAACCTGCTTAAAAAGGCCTGAAAAAGAAAATGTCTCCCGGAAAGAGAGACACTTTACTAAGATAAACTTTATAGCCTAATAAAAAAGGTAATAATGGAATAGTTACATTACATTGATTCTGCCCATTACTTCAGGTTTCATAGATTTACTAATGGGAATCACTTTCCCCCGGATTACGATAGAATTATCCTGGATATCTTCAATTTTATTTAGGTTCACTATATAAGAGCGGTGCACTTTCATAAAATGCTTTGTTTTCATTTTTTCTTCAACGGCTTTAAGTGTGCTATGCGTCAAATAATATTTAGAATCAGTAAAATATTTTACATAATCTCCTACACTTTCAATGTATAAGATATCCTGGTAGTTAAGCCGTATAAATTTTCCTTCAGCTTTGATAAAAATATCTTCTTTGGTAGCTTCAGCTTTTTCCTTATTATTCGTTTCTGTAACTTTATTAATGCTTTCCTGAAAGCGGGTAAACGGAAATGGTTTTTTCAAATAGTCTGAAACATTATATTGAAATGCATCAAAAGCATAATCAGTTTTGCCTGTAGTAAGAATCACTTTGGGCATGTACAATAACTTATCCAGCAGGTCAAAACCGGTTTCTCCCGGCATCTCTACATCCAGAAAAAGCAGGTCGATTTCATTACTTTTAAGATAATGAAAGGCCGTTTCGGCATCAGGAAATGAACCCATTATTTCCAGGTTACCCTGTTTTTCACAATAGCGCTCCAGGAAGCTCCGGGATAATGGTTCATCATCTACTATGATACATTTGAACTTCATACACCCTGGTTAATTTGATTTTTTAGACGCTCAAGTTCCTTTTCAATAATTGGGAAACTTTGAGAGTAATTATTTTTTAATTCGTTATACAAATCTTTTATGTCGCTTATATCCGAAGTTCCCTTACACTTTTCTTCTAACTCTTCAGCATTTTTTGTGAGAGTAGTAAGACCTACAAAACTAAATGTAGGCTTTAATTTGTGAACTTTTGAACGTAGTGGCTCAACAGCTCCGTGGGCAAAACTTTCATCAATATCCTTTACAAGGCCTGGAGCCATATCTATAAACAGGCTGAATATTTCACTTGCATGCTCAACATCTCCTTCATACATACTTTCAAGAAATTCTTCGTCCAGTCTTAGGTCAAAAGAGAAGGGAATATTTTTCATTCAGTTATTGGTTATGAAAATAATAACGAATAATACGGGTATATAGTATATAATATCCGGGAAAAGACGGTATAGATTTTAGAGACTTATTGATAGAATCTCATGCAGATTATCAAGAACATTTGAAAAAGAGAGAGGTTTCTGAACTCCCGAAAATCGGTACAGGCTATGATTTATAAGATTTGCCAACCAGAAGCTATCAAGTTAATTTGATGTAACCCAATTTCTTCATGATTCATCAAAATAAAAATCGGAAGAATTTGTTATTTTACTGAAGGATTTTAATTTGTCATTTTTTCTTCCGTGGTACTTATACCCCGGACTAACCATGCAACAAATGATGAAGCCATGATTACAAAGGCAGTTAATGGAAACCAAAAAGAGCCCCTAATTTTGTAAACCATTCTAACGCTTTTGTAAAAAGTAAAAATACTTCAGATTGTCTTCAGAATTATTTTATAGGTTTGATATCCATTCTAAACAACTTCCCATCATGAAAAAAATATTACTCATTTGCTCGATCCTGATCTTATCAAAAGCAACTTTATTTGCTCAATCATCCGGCTATCATTTAACCGACAGTTTCCACATAAAAAGTAATGGTTGGTGGGATTATATTGCCGTTAACAAAAACAAGCTATATGTATCGCACGGCACGCAGGTAAATATCCTTGACAAAATGAACGGCGATTCGCTTGGCGTTATTCCAGATACCAAAGGCGTGCACGGTATAGCTATTGTAAATGCCCTAAATAAAGGATATACAAGCAATGGAGGTGCAGATAATGTGACGGTGTTTGACCTTAGTAATGACAAAGTATTAAAAGAGATACCAACCGGCAAAGATCCTGACGCCATCTTTTATGATGATTATTCAAAAAAAATAATAACCTGTAATGGAAGAGCTAATAGCCTTTCAGTAATTGATCCATTAACAGATAAAGTGATAGGTACAATAGCTTTGAGTGGAAAACCCGAAACCGCAGTAAGCAATGGTGCAGGAAAGGTTTTTGTAAATATCGAAGATAAAAGTGCGATCAGTATAATAGATATTAAGAATTTAAAAGTAGAAAAAACGTGGCCTATTGCTCCCGGCGAATCTCCTTCCGGCTTGTCGATGGATCGTAAAACAAATCGCTTATTCGCAGGCTGTGACAATAAAATGTTGATCGTTTTAAACGCCGAAAATGGAAAGGTAGTGGCCACACCAGCCATTGGAAATGGATGCGATGGAACTGCATTTGATCCTGAGTTGAATTATATTTATTCATCAAACGGCGATGGAACACTTACGGTAATAAAAGAAATCTCAAAGGACAAGTTTGAAATTTTGGATAACGTAACAACAAAAAGAGGAGCAAGAACCTTAACCGTTGATCCGGCAACTCATACCGTTTATCTACCAACTGCCGATTTTGGAGCTCCGGTATCTGGTCAACGTCGCCCACCAATGATCCCGGGCAGTTTCCAGGTGTTGGTAGTAAAGAAGTGACAAGAGTTTTTAAAGATCAATTTTTAGCCAGATGGTTCCTGTTATAACCAATAGTATGTTATAAAAACAAAAAAGCCGTTCTACATGATTTACGACCCAGTTTGCCCAACCTTCTGCATGGTTTTGCCTGGGGAATGTTGGGTGAGGAGATGATAAATCAAAAGTAATCTACTACGATAAGAAGAAAAAGAACTTATCTGTTACCATTTGTTGGTTAATATTTTCTACTTTTTTCCCCATTTATTCTTCTACTATCCATTTTTTGGGGAAATTATTGCCTGAAAATAAAATGCTATTACCTTAATTTTTCAACTTTAGTAATGTTTAAATAAATTATTAAATATTTAAACAAATAAAAATTCATTCAAATAAAGTAATTTATTATTTGTTAAAAGATTGACTATCTTAATATTACCTTAATACCCTTGTAAGAAATGCTGTTTATTGTTATTACGCCTTACCATTTAATTATTTATTTTTTGGGAATATATGAACAAGTTGGTTCAATTGTTGTTTAAATATTATTAAATAAATTTAAACAAATAAAATTAAAATTATGTGTAAAAAATCAATTCTTCAATCTGCAGGAACAGTGTTTCTGACAGGTTCATTGGCCCTGGTAATCCTCACTTCATGCAAGAAGGAATCGACCTCCACCTCACCGCCGCCAACTAATACAATTACTGATGTTGTTTCAACAAATCCCAGCTTCAGTATATTAAAGGCCGCCGTTGTTAAAGCAGATTTAGCAAATACACTTAGTGGTACAGGCCCTTTTACAGTGTTCGCTCCTAATGATGCTGCCTTTACAGCTTCAGGAATTACCCTGGCATCCATTAACACTCTTTCTGCTGATCAGCTAAAGACAATTTTATTGTATCATACATTATCGGCTAAGGTAATTTCAACTGGTGTTCCTGCAGGGCCTAATGCGTCAGTAACCACAGTTAATGGCGATCCCATTTATGTAACCCGGAGTAATAGTGGTGTATTTGTAAATGGAATTAAAGTACAAACTGCCGATGTAGCTGCAGACAACGGTGTTATCCATGTTTTGGATAGAGTGCTATTACCCGCAAAAGGTAATTTGGTTGAGGTTGCTCAAAGTGATACCACATTTTCATACCTGGTTGCTGCAGTTTTAAGAGCAAGTTCAGGGAATACGGATGTACTTACTGCACTTTCCGGAACTGGTCCATTTACTGTATTTGCTCCCACAAATAATGCATTTCGGGCTGCAGGGTTTGCTACCATAAATGATGTAAGTAATGCAGATCCAAATACACTGGCATCCATCCTTACTTATCATGTAGTAGCTGGAAGAGTATTTTCATCAGATTTAAGTGATGGTGCTCAACCTGCTACATTAAATGGAGCTAAAGTAACAATTGGATTAGCTTCAGGAGCTACTGTTAAAGGAAAAAGCAATGCTTCTCCCTCTAATATTACTGCCGCAAACATTTTGGCAACTAATGGTGTAATTCATGTAATTGATCGTGTGCTATTACCTTAGAAAAAAGAAGCGTTTGTTCAATCAGGTAAAAAAAGAGGCTGTCTCAAAATTTGAGGCAGCTTTTTTTTTAGGTAATAACGGGATGAATAATTTAAGAGGCCAGGTGGAAAAGTTGTTTATGAGTGGCTGATTTAAATTGAGATACCCTATTTTTCTATGTGGACAATAACAATTAAAAAAGCTAATGCGTGGCAATATATCAAAATAAAAATCCGATGAATTTATTGGTTTACCGGAGAATGAATTGACTCAGAACGGGTCAAAAATCATTTCGTATCAATCACCACTTCTCCACTCTTTAATCCTTTTGCATCTGCTCTTAATTTGATGCTTCCTGCCTTTCCTTTTGGTTGAACAATGATCAAGGATTTCCCCCTAAATGTTTTGTGTTTCGGCTGCTGAAAACTTTCCATATCAGACGGATTGGCATTGGCGGTTGCAATAATTTTTCCGCCGCCCTCAATGCTGAATTGTAAAGGGATTACCGCATCCGGGACGACGTTACCTTTTGCGTCAACAACTTCAGCAGTAACATAACTAAGATCGTTGCGATTTGCATGTATGTTGATGCGATCAGCAGTGAGCCTTATTTGCGTAGGCTTGCCCGCAGTTTGTAGTGTTACAGAATCCACGGGTAAACTGTTTTGGAAGGCAATCGCTTTAAGAACTCCGGGTTCATAGGTAATGTGGAAGGTGGCCGTGAGTTTGGTTTGTTCAGAAACATTTTGTTCACCAATTATTTTACCGTTCAACTGTAACTGCACAACGGGATAAGTGGTGTACACATGCACCTGCATTGCTTTGCCTTCATCACCGGGAAAAGTAAAGGAATGCAATTCATCCGGCCAGCCCCACGCGCTTACTGCTTCTGTGTGGCCAGCGGGAATGGGTTTATGTACCAGCATTTCTAATTTGCTATGGCCCCAAATCACATCACGATAATACATTTGAGGCTTTTTGCCACCTATCAGATCAATATCGCCACACCATGCATTGAACCATGGAAAGGTTTGCAACTGAAACCCTCGGGTACTATCAGACGATGTATGCCCTATTCCTGTTTCACCCAAATAATCCATAGCTGTCCACACAAAATCACCGATCACATAAGGATGTTCTTTTACCTGCTGCCAGTTTTCAAATGCTTCAAGTGGAAAACTTTCTGTGCCCATCATGATGCGGTCAGGAAATTTTGCATGATCGGTTTCATACATTTTCCACAAGTAATTATATCCACCCACATCAAGCAATGCAAACGCCGCCGCAGTTGTATCCCATTTATATCCGGGGTGGTCCCAGAAATGGCAAATGGCTTCTGTTACGGGACGGGTATTATCAAACATTTTCACTTCATCCCTTAATTTTTTTGCAATCACAAGCCCCGGTGCATCCGCCCTTTCATTGATCTCATTACCGATACTCCAGAAAACAACCGCAGGATGATTGCGGTCGCGAAGTACCATAGAACTAATATCACTTTGCCAGCTTGTATCAAAATAAAGATGGTAATCTTCCGGATTTTTTGGGCGCTCCCACTGGTCAAATGCTTCATCTATAACAATAATGCCGATGCTATCGCACGCATCCAGGAATTGTTGTGAAGGCGGATTGTGGCTGGTGCGCACAGCATTAAAACCAAATGATTTCAACAGGTGCACTTTTCTAATTTCAGCAGCATCAATAGTGGCAGAACCGAGTGGCCCATTATCATGATGCACACAACCACCACGAAGTAAAATGGATTTACCGTTAAGCAGGAAACCTTTATCGGCGCTTATTTCAATAGAACGAATACCAAAACTATTGGTTACACGATCAATGACTTTATCATTTAAAACAACTTCTGAAACTGCGTGGTACAAATATGGCGCATCGGGTGACCAAAGATGCGGATCATCGACATTAATATTCTGCACCGCTTCACTTTTGCCAAATGCTGAAGAAGAATTTTTACCCGCAACAATAATTTCATTTTTTTGTTCTGCAATCTTTTTATTGGCTTCATCAAAAATTGAAGTTCGAACTATTACTTTTTTTTCACCAGCATCATCATCGACCACGTTTGACTTTACATTGATCGTTGCGGTTTTATCACTCACCTGAGGCGTAGTAATATAAACACCCCATTGTGCCAGGTGAACCTT
>JBBQWJ010000076.1:0-12876 GCA_038210685.1 Chitinophagales bacterium
CAGGGAGCGATTGCCATTGCCTGCAGAGATCAAGATGATTATGCCTTCAACGCATCCCGCTTATTGAACGATGAAGCTACTGCTATTTGTACAAAAACAGAACGCGATTTTTTACGTACTTTGTTAGGAGGATGCTCAACACCCATAAGTGCTTTGGCTGTTATTAAAGATGACAAAATCATTTTCAAAGGAAGTCTTTGCAGTGTAGACGGAAAGCAAAAATTAGAAATTGAAAAAGAAGGTTACATTGAGAATGCAAATGAGTTGGGCGTAACAGCAGGTAAAGAAATTTTGGAAAAAGAGCAGGCTCAGCAAATAATTTCGGAAATAAAAAATGGCAAATAATACAACTTTAATATTAAGTACCAGGCCTATTGGTGAAGCCGCAAGGGCAAATGCTTTGCAGCATGATATTATTATTGAAGAAATGTCTTTTATAAAAACTGAAGAAATAATAGACAGTTCCAAAGCAAAACAAATTAAGGGAATAGTAAATCAAAATGTATCTGTTGTATTTACCAGCATGAACGCTGTGGAAGCTGTAGGCAAAATTATTTCTAAAGAAACGAATTGGAAAATTTTCTGCATTGGTAACACTACAAAAAAAATTGTAAAAGAACTTTTTGGTGAAGAAAAAATTGCAGGCACAGCAGATAATGCAACGCAACTTGCTGAAAAAATTATTTCAACTCCTTCAATAAAAAATATTGTATTCTTCTGTGGCAACCAGCGCCGCGATGAGTTGCCGGAAAAATTAAAAAACAATAAAATCGATGTTGAAGAAATTGTCGTTTACAAAACAATAGAAACGCCAGAAAAGCTTTCGAAAGAGTATGACGCAATTTTATTTTTCAGCCCGAGCGCTGTTGAAAGTTTTTTTTCAAAAAATACAATTAGCAATCATACACAAATTTTTGCTATAGGCTCCACAACAGCACGTGCTGCTGAACCCTATGCATCCAAACCGCCTATCATTGCCACAAAACCGGGAAAGGAAAATTTAATGAACCTGGCAATTAAACATTACAGCAAAAGCCCAATTTTATAAATGCAACAACTAAAGAACGATCTCTTATTAAGAGCTTTACGACAGGAAAAAGTAGAACGACCGCCGGTTTGGATGATGAGGCAGGCAGGTAGATATTTACCCGATTATATGAAGTTGAGGGCTAAATATGATTTTTTTACAAGAGTGCAAACACCCGAACTTGCAACAGAGATCACATTGCAACCTGTAGAACAGGTAGGCGTAGACGCAGCAATTATTTTTTCTGATATTTTAGTGATACCACAGGCAATGGGTGTAAAGGTGTTGATGGAAGAAGGGAAAGGCCCTTCGTTGCCCAATGTGATCAAAACACAAAAAGATATAGATGCTTTGGTAACTGATAATGTGGAAGAAAATTTAAATTATGTTTTAAAAGCTCTTTCACTGACAAAACAGGAATTAAACGGGCGTGTTCCGTTGATTGGATTTGCGGGAGCTCCATGGACAATACTTTGTTACATGGTAGAAGGAAAAGGCAGCAAAACATGGGAAAAAGCAAAAGCATTTTGTTACACACAACCGGAACTCGCTCATCAATTATTGCAAAAGATCACTGACGCAACTATCAATTATTTAAAAGCGCAGGCAAAAGCAGGAGCAGATGTTTTGCAGGTTTTTGATAGCTGGAGCGGCTCACTTAGTCCTGAAGATTTTAAAGAATATGCACAACCTTATTTAATAAAGATTGCCGACGCAGTGAAAGATGCTGCGCCTGTAATTTTATTCCCAAAAGGAAGTTGGTATTCTTTGCCCGAACTGAGCAAAAGCAGCGCTTCTGGTATTGGAATAGACTGGGCTATTTCTCCAAAAATGGCAAGAGAAATGACAGGCAACAGAATTACTTTGCAGGGAAATTTCGATCCGGCAAAATTGTTATTGCCTGTATCCGAAATCAAAAAAGCAGTTCATAAAATGATCAATGAATTTGGTGCTCAAAAATATATTGCCAATTTAGGCCATGGCATTACTCCAAATATTCCGGTTGATCATGCAAGAGCTTTTGTGGAAGCGGTGAAAGAATATGGATCTTCAACGAACTAAGAAAGATCATACTAATTGTAATTTGAAAATTCAACACAACATGGAGCGCATCAAAATTATAATAGAATAACTTTATCTTTGAAATATGCATTTATCAAAAGAAAACAAACAGATATTACAGCAGTTTTTTTCCAATAAACCGGTTAAAAAAGCTTATTTGTTTGGTTCTTATGCAAGAAACGAAGCCAACAAAAACAGCGATATTGATATTTTGGTAGAATTGGATTATAGTCACCCAATTGGCATGAAATTTTTTAGTTTCCAAACTGAGCTTGAAGAGTTATTAAATATGAAAGTAGACCTTGTGACCAGTGATGGCCTTTCAAAATACATAAAGCCGCTCATTGATAATGATAAGATAATTATTTATGAAAGGTCAACTAACTGATAAAATCAGAATACAGCATATTCTTGATGCAATAGCCGAAACAGAAACATATCTTACTAAATCAGGCTTTGAAGATTTCCTCGCTAATTCTGAAAAGCGCTTTGCTACCATTAAACAAATCGAAATAATAGGTGAAGCATGTAATCATATCACAAATGAATTGAAGCAGCAGCATTTTGAAATAGAATGGACGCAAATAAATGGATTCAGGAATATTTCCGTTCATGAATATTTTGGAGTAAACCTGCACATAGTGTGGGATATTGCCAAAAATGATCTTCCGGTATTAAAACAAAAGTTTAGCGAAATATTAAATAATTTATAATTCTCCTTAGGTTTAAAACAAATTAGGCCTCAATTCTTACTTCATTAATTAATTATTTTTTCAATGAATATTAAAGAAGATTGGATATCATATATTGAAGACCTTCAAAACCGCATCTGTAAAGCATTGCAGCAGTCAGATGGCAAGGCACAGTTTGCAGAAGAACAATGGCAAAGAGAAGAAGGTGGTGGTGGAAAAACAAGAGTGATTGGCAATGGAAATGTTTTTGAAAAGGGCGGAGTAAACACCTCAATAGTTTTCGGCGATGTTTCTGATGCAATGAAAACACAATTAAAAATTGATGGCTCAAAATGGTTTGCCTGTGGTTTAAGTTTGGTACTTCATCCTGTAAATCCATTTGTTCCAACGGTTCATTGCAATTACCGGATGTTTGAATTGTACAATGAAAAAGAAGAAGTGATCGATCGCTGGTTTGGTGGCGGCACAGACCTTACTCCTTATTATTTAATTGAAGAAGATGCAATTCATTTTCATCAGACTTATAAAAATGTTTGTGATGAATTTGATATCAATTTTTATCCATCATTTAAAAAAGATTGTGATGATTATTTTGTGAACAGTCACAGGAATAATGAGCGTCGTGGCATTGGTGGAATATTTTATGATTATCAAAGGCCCGATGAAAAACACGACGTAAATTTTTGGGTAAATTTCGGCAAAGCCTGTGGCAACGCTTTTATTCCCTCCTACATCCCCATAGTAGAAAAATGCAAAAATTGTTCGTTTACTGCTGAAAATAAATATTGGCAGGAAATAAGACGTGGGCGCTATGTGGAGTTTAATTTGATCCACGACCGCGGCACTTTATTCGGTTTAAAAACAAATGGACGCACAGAAAGTATTTTGATGAGCCTGCCTCCCACCGTTCGTTTTGAATATAATTATCAACCTTTGCCTGGAAGTGAGGAAGAAAAGTTGCAGCAGGTTTGTTTGGAACCGATAGAATGGGTATAGTAGAAAATAATAACAAAAAAAATCAGGTAAATTTGTAGAAAATAATTTCCATGGTACTTACCGACAAAAAATCGATATTAAAAGAGATAATTGAAAATGCTGATGAGAAATTGATGGGTTTAATGATCGCTTTGGCAAACGAATATAATGACGAAGATTATATTTATTCAGAAGAGGAATTAACTTTCATTGAGAAAAGCCGAGAGGCTTTTTTTGAAAGCGGCAAGAAAGGATATACTGTAGAGGAAGCCCATGAAAAAATTTGTAGAAATTATAAAGATGGATTATAAAATTATTCTTTCTGTCGAAGCTGAAAACGATACAAATACTGCATATTGTTATTATGAAAATCAACAAAGCGGATTAGGAGAATGCTTTCCTGAAGAGTTATCCTGTTTCTATAACAAATTGGAACATCCTCCCGAAAATTATTCTTTTACTTCCGGAAATAAAAAAACTCGTTCAGTTGCATTAAAGACTTTCCCTTATAAAATCATCAATGAAATAGAAGGTAAAGAGTTGTACGTATATGCTGTTTATCATTTTCATCAAAACCCAGAAGATTTATCAAAAAGATTTTAAAAATGTATTTACAAAAAAGATATAGAATTCTAAGAAACAACCCTGCTATCAGAAGCATGGTGGCAGAAACAACACTTACTCCCTCAGATTTTATTCTTCCCATTTTTGTGGATGAAGGTGAAAATGTAGTTTATGAAATCCCTTCCATGCCTGGATATTTTCGCAGGTCATTAGACGGAACCATCAAAGACGTGAAAGAATGCTGGAACATGGGAATCAAAAGTGTTTTAATTTTCATCAAAGCGCCGGATGAATTAAAAGACAATACTGGGAAAGAATCGTGGAACCCTGACGGATTGATGCAAAGAAGTATCAAAGCGATTAAAGACGCAGTTCCTGAAATGGTTGTGATGACAGATGTGGCGCTTGATCCTTATTCAATTTACGGCCATGACGGTATTGTTGAGAACGGTGAAATTGTAAACGATCCGACGGTGGAAGCTTTGGTAAGAATGAGTTTAAGTCATGCAGAAGCAGGTGCTGATTTTGTTGCACCAAGCGATATGATGGATGGCCGCATTGGTTCCATCCGCAAAGCATTTGAAGAAAATAATTTTACCAAAAAAGGAATTATGGCTTACAGCGCAAAGTATGCTTCCTGCTTTTACGGGCCTTTCCGTGATGCATTGGATTCAGCACCTGGCTTTGGCGATAAAAAAACCTACCAGATGGATTATGCCAATCGCACTGAAGCCATAAAAGAAGCTTTGTTGGATGAAGAAGAAGGCGCTGATATTGTGATGGTGAAACCGGCGATGGCTTATTTGGATATTATCCGTGAAGTAAAAAATAGTGTACACATTCCCGTTAGTGCCTATCATGTAAGCGGCGAATATGCATTGATAAAAGCTGCAGCAAAAATGGGCTGGATCAATGAAGAAAAAGCGATTTTGGAAAGTCTTACTTCTATCAAGAGGGCTGGTGCAGATTTGATTGCTACGTATTTTGCAAAAGATGCAGTGAAGTTGCTGTCGTGAATAGTGAATGCAGACTGTTTTTTATTTTAATTAATTTTTATCTACAACAAATATGAACATTTCAAAAAGTATTGAATTATTTCAGCGTGCACAAAGCTCCATTCCCGGAGGCGTTAACTCTCCTGTTCGTGCTTTCAAAAGCGTGGGCGGCACCCCTCTTTTTATAACATCAGCAAAAGGCTCTTATCTCTATGATGAAGATGGTAACAGCTATATCGATTACATCAATTCGTGGGGCCCGATGATACTTGGTCATGCTTACGAGCCGGTAGTAAAAGCTATACAGGAAAAGGCAGCAGGCTCAACTTCATTTGGTGCACCCACTGAACTGGAGATAGAAATCGCCGAACTGATTAAAAGTATGGCACCCAATATTGATCTTGTGCGCATGGTGAGCAGCGGAACCGAAGCATGTATGAGCGCCATTCGTTTAGCAAGAGGTTATACGGGTAAAAATAAATTCATCAAGTTTGAAGGTTGCTATCACGGTCATGCAGATGCGTTTTTAGTAAAAGCCGGAAGCGGTTTGGCTACCTTAAATATCCAGACAGTACCCGGAGTAACTGAAGGTGTGGCTAAAGATACACTTACTGCTCCTTACAATAATTTGCCCGCGGTTGAAAAATTGATTGAAGAAAATAAAGGAGAAATCGCTGCGATCATTGTTGAACCCGTTGTGGGCAATATGGGCTGCGTTCCTCCACAAGAGGGGTTTTTACAAGGATTAAGAAAATTGTGCGACCAGGAAAATATCGTTTTAATTTTTGATGAAGTGATGACCGGATTTCGCTTGGCACAAGGAGGAGCACAGCAAAAACTAAACATCAATGCAGATCTTGTAACTTTTGGAAAGGTAATAGGCGGCGGTTTACCTGTAGGCGCTTTTGGTGGTAAAAAAGAAATTATGGAACATATTGCTCCGATAGGAAATGTTTACCAGGCAGGCACTTTAAGCGGAAATCCTATTGCAATGATTGCAGGTTATACCATGCTGAATGAATTAAAAAATAATCCTTCCATTTATACAGAATTGGATGAAAAAACAGCCCGGCTCGAAAAAAGCCTGAATGATATTTTGTCGAACAAAAACATTCCACATCGTATTAACCGTGTTGGAAGTATGATGAGCATATTTTTTACCAATGAGGAAGTAATCGATTTTGATTCCGCATCAAAAACCGATATCAATATTTTCAACAAATTTTTCCATCATATGTTGGACAAAGGAATTTATCTTCCTCCTTCGGCTTATGAAAGCTGGTTTATCAGCAACGCTTTAAGTTCAGAAGATTTGCAAAAAACATTTGATGCGGCTGAAGGTTTTAATTTGTAAATTCTTGCATTCATTAGCACAAAATCTTCTTGGGTTATTTCAAAGCTCTCTCAACTTTTAGGAGGCTCCTATGGAGCCAACAACTAATATTATTTAGGTCTAGAAACAGGTGGCTCCTAAGGAGCAAAATGCAGAGTGCATCTGTTCTAAAAAATAGAAAGTTCTTAAATTATCCATCAATCCTAATTGAGAAAAATAAAAATTATATTCGTTATAAGTAACAATGCTCCATAGGAGCACTCTGTTTATAGTTTATAAATGACAATTAATGATTATTTGGCTCCATAGGAGCCGCCTGTTCTCATTTAAGAAATAGAATGTTCTTAGGTTATCCATAATGCCACTTCAGAAAAAATTAAAATTATCTTAGTTAAAAATAAACATGCTTCATAGATGCAAACTTTTTATTGATTACAATTCAAGGCTAATCATCTCCATAGGAGCAACCTTTTTATAGATTACAATTGAAAGGTTCATTGGCTCCATGGGAGCCTCCTGTTCTTATTTAAGGAATAGAAAGTTCTCAAATTATCCATTAAACCCATTTCAAAAAAATAAAAATTATATTCGTTAAACATAACAATGCTCCACAGGAGCAAACTGTTTCTAGATTATCATTCAAGGTTTATTGGCTCCATAGGAGTCGCCTGATTTTATTAAGAAATAGAAAGCTCTCAAATTATCCATGGAACCCATTTCAAAAAAATAAAAATTATATTCGTAATATAACAATGCTCCGTAGGAGCAAACTGTTTCTAGATTATCATTCAAGCTTTATTTGGCTCAAAAGGAGCCCCTTGGTTTTATTTAAGGAATAGAAAGTTCTCAAATTATCCATAGAACCCAATTCAAAAAAATTAAAATTATAATCGTTAAACATAACAATGCTCCGTAGGAGCAACCTGTTACTAGATTATCATTCAAGCTTTATTAGGCTCCATAGGAGCCGCCTGATTTTATTTAAGGAATAGAAAGTTCTCAAATTATCCATGGAACCCATTTCAAAAAATAAAAATTATATTCGTTAAACATAACAATGCTCCACAGGAGCAACCTGTTTATAGATTATCATTCAAGGTTTATTGGGCTCCATAGGAGCCCTCTATTCATTTTAAATTTTCACAAATGGCCAACACATTTTCACAGATTTATTTACAGTTTGTTTTTGCAGTAAAGAACCGGCAGTCGTTGATTAAGAAAGAGAACAAAGAGGAGCTACATAAATATATTACCGGCATCGTACAAAACAGGAAATCAAAAATGTTGGCTATCCATTGCATGCCTGATCATGCTCACATTTTTGTAGGATTTAAACCTGTAATGCAAATTTCGGATTTTGTAAAAGAGATAAAAGTAGAAAGCAATGAATTTATAAACAGCAAAGGTTGGATAGATAATAAGTTTGCATGGCAGAATGGCTATGGAGTTTTTTCTTATTCGCAATCTCATATTGACGCGGTTATAAAATACATTTTAAACCAGGAGCAACATCATCAAAAGAAAACTTTCGGCCAGGAATATCACCAATTGTTGGAAAAGTTTAAAATCCCCTTTGAAGAAAAATATTTATTTGATTTTTTTTGAAGAGCCTACCCATTAACAGTAAACCAACAAAAAACAGGAATTTTTATTTTCAAAATCAAGGATTCCACCAATAAGTAAACTTCAACAAAATAGCCCTGTTTCTTACTGCAAATGGGGTAATCAGGTAATTGTCTGTATAAACAATAAACAAATCTGAAGCAGGTTTGTAACGCCATTGAAACCTTGCATTAATATTCGTATTATTCAGTTGTTGATTATATTGTACATACGTTGTGAAGAAAAGTTTCGTGGTTAAAGTAAGGTCAACTTTTGGTCCCACAAGCCAGAAAGAAGTGTGGCCCCAAGGTGCAGGCAAATTCAATTCATTATAAGAAGCACTCAAACTTAAATTGAGTATCGGCTGAAAACGATAACCTAGTTCGGAGCTCAAAGTATACTTTTCTCCGTTTGCATAATAGCCTCCATACCTGAATGAAAAACTATAATTAAAAAGGCTTTGCGGTTTTGAAACAAAATCAGCGCCGGCAGTTTCCCATGAATGTTTTGAATTGAACAATAAAGAATCCTTACCACTGTTCGTAGGATCAAAAGGAAAAAGAACGCGGACCAAATCATCCATTAGCACTGCCGAAAGTGTGGCTTTATTTCTGAAGGTGATAAGATAAGTCAGTAGATCTTCATGATCAGATTCATTAAATTTTTTATCGAAGAAATAGTTTGCGCTAAACTGCGGACCATGCGTTAATATGCTTCCTCCCTTCGGGAAAAAATTATACGAAATCTGCGGGTTTAATTTCACATAATTAATACGCGGAACATAACCTACTTCTGCATTATAATTACTTCCTACAGATTCATAAGCAGCACTGATCGTCCATCTTTTTCCGGCATACTTTAGATTGGCGGCGTGCGAAAAACTATTGTCGTTTTTCTCCGGTGTAAAAGATTTTAAAAGCAATAATTTCCCCGTCCATGCATTATTGGAAGAAGCAAGATTGTATTCAAAACCAAGATTTCTGTTGTACAAAGAATATTTCGGAAGCATCGAATCTTTAGGCGGGATATAATTAACCGATTGCTTGTTCACAAACATAATGTTGATGTTTGAGCGCGAAAAAACTCTTCTCTGTAAAGCAGCAACAGCAAAGTTTTGAGCAGGTAAAGCAAAATCACTTTGTTTGCGGGTTTCCATATCCATTAATGTCATTCGCCATTTTTTATTCAGGTTGCCGCTTAATCTTCCACCATATTCAATCGGTATTCCAAGCCCGATACGCCGGGAAAAAAAAGGGCGGATATCTGAATAACCGAAATTGTTAATCTGGTCTCCGTTCTCGAGGAAAAACTGTCTTCTCTCCGGAAAAAATAATTCATAGCGATCAAGGTTGGTAACCTGCTTATCTACCTCCACCTGCGAAAAATCAGGATTAACCGTCAGGTCAAGATTTAAAGAAGAGGTGACTGCAACTTTGGCATCTAACCCCACTTCATGCTTAAAATCTGAGGGAGAAGATGGAATTTGCTCTTTTGAAACTCCTGTTAGCAAATGGGGAATAAGCGAAATGTTACCTTTTTGTACAGCAGGTGCAATTCCCCATACCAGCGTTCCTGTATAAGCAAGTGCAGCGGTAGGAAATTGCCTAGGAACAGGAGCCCAGCTTGATTTTTCAGTAGTTCTTAAATCGTTCCTGCTAAAATTGATTCCCCAGTCGGTAACTCCTTTTTTATAACGGAGGGTTTTTAAAGGAATCGCCATTTCCAACACCCAACTATCCCCATAATGTTTCACAGCAGATACCCATTTATTATCCCAGTTGAGATCAACGGAGCCACCATCATACATCAATCCATCCCATTGAGCGTTTTCTGCATTGGTACCAAAGGCAAAGCCATCTGTCTGGTCATCAAAGGGATCTATAAAAACAATAAAGTTGTCATTTTTTTGAAAATTCCAATCCCTTCTTAACGATTCCACTATTTCATTTTTGCGAGGAGCATCAAAGCATTTTGCCAGCAGGTATAGGTTGACATTGTCATAAGTCATTTCAACTTCTGTTTGCACTTTTGCAAGGCTGGTATCCATCGGAAGCACCATATAAAAATTCTTTGCCACCTCTGCCTGTTGCCACACTTTTTCGTTTGCAATGCCGTCAATGGTGATCTTTTCAGTAGTAGGATAAATATGTAACTGATAAGAAGCATTCTTTTTTTGCCCAAAAATTACAGCACTTAACAGGCATGTATAAACGAAAAGTATAAATTTGCTCAAAAAGAAATTTTTTAAATGAAATGAATTAACGGCAAATAATCGTTACAAGGAAATTGTGTCATATACTACCACCTTACTCCACAAATGAGAGCACCCTTCAATAAATTTTAAATGAACCGGATCGGTTTGATATACTTCCTGGTCTTCGGCATTTTCGAATAATAACAGCCAGGAAGCCGCATAAGTGGTATCAATCACATCGCGGTTGGTATTGGCAGGTTTGCCGATATGAAAATCCTTAATGGTAGGCGCTTTCGATAGTTTTTGCAATCCTGCAATCAGTTGTTCAAGGTCTTCCTTACTTCCCGGATTTTTTAACCAGAAAAATACATGATGAATAAATCCCTTCTTTTCAATGATCATAATAATACGTTATTTAGATAAGCTAATGATTGTCAAACTTAATGCAATATCTTTTTGCGTGGATAAAAAAATTAAACAATTATACTTTTAGCGAATTTATTATCTCAATTAATTTGTTAAAGCGTTATCATAATCCACTTTTTCTACAGCATCAGCAAGTATTCAAGCAAGGAATGTATTACCTTTATACACCGGTAAAATAAGGAATTCCAGGTCCATTAATCCGGCCATTTTTACCTTTAAATAATCAACCATGGCAAACGCAGAACAAATCAAAGACAGTTATATCGATTATGTGCTTACGAATGGCGAACCACCAAAATCGGTTTATACTTTTGCAAAAAAGATAAAAACCACTGAGGCTAATTTTTATAAAATTTATGGTTCTTTTGATGCAATAGAAAAGGCAGTTTGGGAAGATCTTACTTTAGCCGCCATCATTACGATTAAAGGGCAGGAAGTTTGGCCTCAATATACTTCGCGCGAAAAAACGCTTTCCTTTTTTTACAGTTATATGGAATTGCTAAAAACAAAACGCAGTTTTATTGTTTACACTTTAAATAAGAATACTAAAAAAATAACGACTCCTGGTGTTTTATCCGGCGCACGTTCCGTATTTGAAAGTTTTGCCGAAGATGTAGTTAATGAAGGCCTTGAAAGCGGTGAACTTACCGACCGAAAATTTTTAAGCAAAAAATATAAGGACGCTTTATGGATTCAGTTTGGATTTATTATCAATTTCTGGATTGATGATGACAGCAAAGACTTTGAGAAAACAGATGAAGCTATAGAAAAAGGAATCAATGTTACTTTCGACCTTTTTCAAAGGTCGCCGATCGACAACCTTATTGAATATGGCAAGTTTTTAACCCGCAATGGAAAATTAAAAGAAAAAATGGGATTTTAAAATCGTATGAAAACTCAGGAATCAATGCCAACCACCAAGGTGGAACGTTCTGCAAAATTTGTAAAAACAGGTTTTCAGATTGGTGGCAATTATGTAAAACACTATTCCAAAAAATTATTTAACCCGGAACTTTCGCGTGATGAATTAAATGAAGACAATGCGACAGACATCTACAATTCTTTAAGCCAGCTAAAAGGCTCTGCATTAAAAATTGCACAGATGTTGAGCATGGATAAAAACATTCTGCCAAAAGCTTATACAAATAAATTTACGCAATCGCAATACAATGCGCCGCCTCTTTCAGGGCCACTCATCATTAAAACATTTACAAAAAGTTTTGGAAAATCTCCTGAAAAGATCTTCGATACTTTCAACCTAAATTCTATCCAGGCTGCTTCTATCGGACAGGTGCATGAGGCTACTTTAAATGGCAAAAAACTGGCAATAAAGGTTCAATATCCCGGCGTCGGCGACAGCATTTCATCCGACTTAAAACTGGTAAAACCATTTGCTTTCCGATTGCTGGGAATGAGTGAAAAAGAATTGAATATTTATATAAGCGAAGTGGAAGAACGACTGTTGGAAGAAACCGATTATGAACTTGAAGTGCGCCGATCAATCAAATTTTCAAAAGCCTGTAGCAAATTAAAGAATGTAGTTTTTCCAACTTATTATCCTAAACTTTCTTCCGCTAAAATCATTACGATGGATTGGATGGAAGGGCTACATCTGAAAGAATTTTTAGCAACCAATCCTTCACAGGAATTAAAAAATAAGATCGGGCAGGCTCTCTGGGATTTTTATAATTTTCAACAGCATGAATTGAGAGCCGTACACGCAGATCCGCATCCCGGAAATTTTTTGATAACGCCTGATGAAAAACTGGCCGTTATTGATTTTGGTTGTATAAAAGAATTGCCTGAAGATTTTTATAATCCTTTTTTTGCATTGATTCTCCCCGGGCTCATGGACGACAAAGCTGCTACCATTAAGGCTTTCAGGGAACTGGAAATGATTCAGCCAAATGATGATAAAAAGCAAATAGAATTTTATCATAAGGCTTATAAAGAAATGATCTCACTTTTTGCGCTGCCTTACACGAGCAAAACTTTTGATTTTAGTA
>JBBQWJ010000077.1:0-12818 GCA_038210685.1 Chitinophagales bacterium
TCACGCATGGGTTCGTTAGATAATAAACGCAGAATAAAACGCACCATCCAGTTTGGAAAAGCGCATCCGAGAAATAAAAGATTTTTGTTTTTAAGAGCATTTATAAGATTAGTGGCATTGGCATTTTTCATCTTCTCTTTAAAAGATCCTGTATATTCCAACATGTCTTCATCGCTCAATGCGGGATCAACCGTATTCAGTAAGGAACCGAAAACATTAAATACAAATGGAGCATTCAATCTTTCCAGGTCATCACTATCAGAAAAAGGTTCATTGATTGAAAAGTTGATTGAAACAGGCGTTACGTTTCTTACTTTGAAAAGATTATTTTCCAGGACATTATTATAAACAGCGGTATTGATAAAATAATTTAAATCGGAGATTCCCAAAAATTCAGTAAGTAAAGGAAATTCGAAATTGATCTCTTTTACCATTGTCTTTAATTTCCTGATGATATCCATCATTTTTATTCTCTTTTCGATCAGGAGGTAATCAACTGCTTTTGAAAGAGAAAGTTCAGATTGATCGGTCACCTGGTAAGCAGCAAGAATCTGCCCGGATAAATATTGATCTATTGGAACAAGAAGATCATCTTTCTTGAATACAAACATTTGCTTTCCAATGATGGGCGTTAGCTGTTTGTCGGAAATAAAATCCAATAGTTCGTCCCAGTCGCTTTGTTCTGAAAAAATTTTATTCATAAATAGTATGGTGATAATTTATGATAAAGCTAGCTGACGGTTTTTCGAGGAATTAAAATAAAGATAATAAAATTTACTAAATTCATAGAATTAAGACTCTCAATGCAAATGTGAAGTTTTTTTGAAATCATTTTTCATTTGAAAAAATGCTCAACCGATGTAACACCAAATGCTTTATTCATTTTAAAGCTTAAATAAAACATATGAGCAGCAATTCAAAAGAAACAACACTTCTTCCCGGCAGGGAATATCCAAAAGAGGGAGAAGAAAAAATAGCAGGTCAAATTGTAGAACTTTTGAAGTTGCAAATGCTGCGACTTTATAAAAGCGAGAAACAATTGCGTCAAATACACCCTAAAATGAACGGCTGTGTAAAGGCTGAATTTATTATTGAAAAAGATCTTCCGCATGAATTAAAAGTAGGAATATTTAAAGAAGAAACATCTTTTCCTGCATGGATAAGATTTAGCAATGGCAATACAAAACCACTGCCGGATTACAAAAAAGATCTTCGCGGATTTGCCATTAAAATCATGAATGTGCCGGGAGAAAAAATCGCGCTCACAAATGAACAAGGAGTAAACCAGGATTTTATCCTCATGAATACCAAAGCTTTTGTAGCAAAGAATGTAGAAGATTTTTACCATGTGCTGATAGTAGTTACCATGAAGCCATTTCAAGGCCCCGTTTTACAAAAGATCCCTTACATTTTCAAAAACGCTTCTATTTTCATCAATGGGGCAAAAGCTAAAATAAAGTGCAATCATCCTTTTGAGCTCGATTATTATAGCACAGTTCCTTATCGTTTTGGAGATGAAACCAAGGCCGTTAAATACGCGGTGTTCCCTTCAAAAGAGAATGATCTTACTTGTGCACAAGACAACACGGATCCGGATTTTTTACGGTTAAAGATGCAGGAAACTTTATCAAAGAATGAGATCATTTATGATTTCTGTATACAACTTCAAACGGATGCTGAAAAAATGCCAGTTGAAAATCCGACGGTCGAATGGAGTTCACCTTTTCAAAAAGTGGCAACGATCAGGATTCCAACACAGGTTTTTGATACGCCCGAACAAAGAGAATTTGGTGAAGATCTTTCTTTTAATGTCTGGCATTCACTTCCTGAACACAGGCCAATAGGAAATTTCAACCGATCAAGAAAAACCATTTATGAAAAAATGAGCAACTTTCGCCATCAACAAAATATGATTTCACCGGTAGAGCCAACAGCAGATGAGAATTTTTTAAACGATACAAATTTGAACCAACATGCAAAATAACAACCAACTAGTAATCCAGGAGATGTACAGTAATTTTGCCACAGGAAATATGCCTGCAGTGATTTCTTCATTTAGTAAAGATGTGGTGTGGATAAGAGCTGGCGCGCCTTTCATTCCTTTTTCGGGAACTTTTACCGGTATAGACGAAGTGATGAAAATGTTTGCCATCCAGAATGAAAATCTCGTTATAAAATCATTTCTTCCTAAAACATTTTGTACCAATGAGGATACCGTTGTGGTAATCGGTTATGATGAAGTGGATGTAAAACCAACCGGCAAAAGTTATGCTGAAGATTGGGTGCAGGCTTTTACTTTACAAGATGGAAAAATAATCCGCGTAGAAGTTTTTATGGATACAAAGACTATTGCTGATGCATTTGAGAAATAAAATTTTAGAAAATAAAAACCTTCGTTTTTTCTTCGTTTACTATTGTCAATTTTAAACCCCTCCTTTGGAGGGCAGGGAGGCTAAATAGTGCTGAAATATTCTACCGCAGTAATGGAAGGAAAAAAGAAATAAGCGCCACCTTTTACTGTTACAAAACTTTTTAATCCATCCACATACTTATTGTGGGTTTCCTGCGGAATAGTAAATTGTTGCACAACTCCTTCCAGCGGATTTTCCTTCACGCCTATGAAAGGATCAGGATCTGCATATAGTTGTTTAAACTTAGGATAGTTTGCCCATGTATATTGGATAAATTCAAACTGCCTGTTGATATCGGCATTGAAACATCCGAATAAGATCCCAACTTCGTCTACGGGTGTATGTTGTGTTGCTGAACCCACATATTTTTCGCCGTAAGAACGCACCCGGCGCATGATACGATGTTTTCTTGTAAGCTTTAATGATTCAGCCGGGCCGGTTTCTTCAAAATTATCCCGTGGATTTGTCCTGCGCGAATGTGAACCAAATGGGCAACGCAGACCCTGTTTATCAGTTTCGGTATAAACAAAATCATTATCGTCACTCAATCCTCCCGGATCTTTATCAGGAAATTTTACAAGTGTAGCGCCGCTTGGCCACCGGCCCATCATCTTTGCAGCAAGCTTCGTACTTTCTTCAGGATTAAGGCTTCCATCTTCATTCTTACTTTTATCATTTAAAAAATTCCAGAAACCATCCACATCTTCTTTTAGTTGCCGAAGCACAAAATAAGTTCCATTGCGGCCGAGGTCTTTTTGATCAGTTCCATCCGGATCCGTTGAAAGAAGTTGCATATTACCTTGTTCTTCTTTGATCAAAGGAGTATCCGGATGTACGTTGTATTCGTTTTTATAACCCAATACAAATTCCCCCGCTTTGATTTTATCTCTTTCCAAAGCTATTAGCCCACTTCCTGCAATTGTTGGTTGTGAAATACTGTCCCTAAATCCAAAATGCTCTTTGTCATCAGGAAAAGTTTCAGCATTGAGAATATGAGCAGGCCTGAGGCCGTTTTGATCAAATTTTTTCATCAGTTGTCCGGTATGCTGATCAAGCTTTTCGGCGGTTTTTTCAAACACCATAAGAATCAAATGAACAGGTTCATTATTGGGGCCACCCCACTTCCAGTTTTTAGGATCATTGCTGTCATGATCGCCCAAAAGCCTTTGCTTGTGCGGCGTTATCATTCCTTCGCGAAATTCTCTTATAAAAGATTGAATGTTATTTTGATGTAATCCTAAAGCAGCAAGGCCTGCGCTCGTAAACCCAATATTCAAATAATAATCAGTGTTTTTATGAGTTACGGAAGTAATTTCTCTTGCAATTTCTTTTAGATAACTTTTTGCTTTTTGAGCATCTGTTATCTGCAAAAGAAAATATTTGGAAAATGGCATCTCTTTATAATCCCTAACAAGAAAACCCTGTATCTCTGAAAGTTCCAATTGTTCCATTGATAATTTATTTTAAAATCTTTTTAAAAATAGTTGCGCTTGTTCTTCAGAAAGGTCTTTGGTCAATTCGTTTCTTATTAAAGTATTGTTTACAATATTTTTTATCGAAAGATCATGATAGGCGCTGTACCAAACCTGTGTGAGTATCTGCGTGCCACGACTCCATGCAAGAAAATGTTCTTCATCATATGCACCACCAAAAATTAAAAATTTAGTTTTTGGAAATTTAACGGTATTGCTAAAAATACCTGTTAACCCCCACCCCGACTTATCTATAAAATCACAGAGATATTGATTCCAACTTCCGTCAAAATTGCTAAAGAACATCATGTGTTTGTTATTATCTATTAATACCCAGCGCGCAAAATGAATGGTAGGAATGCCCATCAGTTTGCCTTTTACAAATAAATTCTTTATCAAAGTTCTCGCAAACAACATCATCGCTTTAACTGTGATCAATCTCATTTTTCCTGGTTTCATTACCAACACCTGTGTAAATTGATTCTGATTGATGAGGTCTTCATAGGCTTCGAGGCGCCGTACAAGATCATCATCTAACTGGCTTCGTTTATCATAACAGTTTTCGTCTTTGCGTTCATAAAAAAAATAAAGAACTAAAACCCATGGAATAATTACCGGCAATAGAATTATCATGATCAAAACCATCAATATTAAACCACCCCAATTCGTATTAGGTGTTCGTTCAGGTTTTTTTGCCCATTCAAATTCCGCATGTTTATCGACTTCTTCCTTAACTACCTTTTTTATTTGCAAAGCGGTCATGCCCACCCATTTTCTACTATTCATTAAAGTACAAATAAACCTTTTTAGCAGGTCTTCCTGTTGTATTTGCTTCAAGCTTCTTCCGGGTGCACCGCGATAAAATGCGGTAGTTTTTACTTTCCATTTAAGCAGGTAATTCTTCCTGCTTTCTGTAGTTCTATTGGCCGCTTCAGGATACCCTTCACAACATTCATACAGTTCATCAAAATATTCAGGAAAGACAGTAACAAGCCCTTCTGCATGCGTATCCTCGTCTCCATCAAAATTGGAAGAAAAAACTAATCTAACAGGTACAGTAAACGCAGTTTTATCACGAAAAGAGCTTTCTTCCAAAACAAACCACCGCGCATAATGTAGTGTTCCCAGGCGATCAAATCTTTCATTCAAACCATGATTTAGTCCCACCTGGAATTTTTCAAGAATTGTATTCAATTTCGCAAAGCTATCTTCCCTGACAGGAGTAAGCAATGTGAGTGGGTTTTGGTTGATCATGATTTAAAATATTTATGAAAATGCTGCAGTTTCCAGGAATGCGAACGCATTCAATATATTTTAAAAGTAAATATTTTAAAAATATCATACCATTATTTTTTAGAATTTTTTAAAAACTTTATTTACTTTCATTGGAACCGATATCAGAAATACCACTCTTCTACCTTTGAAACACACCTTTCACTAAAGAATATTTTTATTTTTTAGAACCCCTTAATATACTCTTACATGTTAAAGAATATAGATCATGCTAATGTGGTTCATTATGGTTTTGACTCTATCATCATAAAATCCGGTAAGGACGGATTGAGTAAACCCACCTGCCTGAAAGTATTGAAAGATGAATTTGCAACTAAAGAAATTCTCACTCAGCTCGATAACGAATTTAATTTGTGTTCAAAATTAAAAAGTACCAACATAAGGAAAGCTTTTAAACGCGAAAAAATTGAAGGGCATGAAGCGCTGTTGTTGGAATACATTGAAGGAAAAGATCTTAATAAACTTCTTACTACCGAAAAACTCACATTTTTTCAGCAACTGCATATTGCTACTGACATCGCTTCTGCCCTCGCCAGTTTGCACAAAGAAAATATTTTTCACCGCCGAATTCATCCTTCAAATATTATTGTAGAACAGTCAACCAATAAAATATATTTTATAGATTTAGGCCTGGCCACTGAAGGAAATGTATTTATAGATGCGGATCCTTCTTTTGATGAAAAAGAAATTGAATCGCTTAAATATATTGCTCCGGAACAAACAGGGAGAATCAATCACGCAATTGATCAGCGGGCTGACCTTTATTCTCTGGGACTTATTTTTTACCGTCTTTTTACTAATCAACTACCTTTTGACAGTGAAGCCAGGTTGGAATTAATGTATGCGAACATTGCCAAAACACCTGCAAAGCCAAGCGAGTTAAATTCTGAATTGCCTGAAATACTTTCGGATATTACAATGAAGTTATTATCGAAGAACGCAGAAGACCGTTACCAATCTGCATTTGGAGTAAAATCAGACCTGGAAAAATGCCTGAAACAATTTAATGCAAATGGGAATATTGATGATTTAATTGCAGGCGGTTTCACAATCGCTGAGTTGGATTTTTCCGGAAAGCTCAATTTCACCAATAAATTATATGGCAGAGAAAATGAAATAAAAGCACTTAGTGAATTGTATGGAAATTGTGCACAAGGCCAAAAAAGAATTTTACTTATTTCCGGAAATTCAGGAAGTGGCAAATCTTCATTAGTCGATGAACTTAAAAATTCGGTCATTCACAAAAAAGGAATTTTCCTGAAGGGAAAGTTTGATCAGATAAGTTCTGACACTCCTTACACAACCCTTGTTCAGACTTTCAACGAACTGGTACGAATAATTCTGGCCGGAGATAAAATGTTCAAGGCAAAATGGACTAAAAAAATCACTGAAGCAATTGGTAATTCAGGAAAAATCCTCACGCAGTTTATGCCGGGAATAGAAACCCTGATCGGCAAACAGGCCGAGGCACCTGAATTAAAAGGTCTTGAGGCACAGAACCGTTTTAACTATGAATTTATAAGGTTCTTTAAAAGCATTGCCGATAAAGATTCACCGCTCGTGCTTTTTGTGGATGATCTTCAATGGGCAGATCCTTCCTCCCTCAATTTATTTAAAACGATTACCGAAAACCGCGATATCGGTTATGCTATGCTCATCGGATCTTATCGTAAAAATGAAGTTGACGGAGACCATCCTCTTAATAAAAAAATCAATGAATTAAAAGAAGACAATGTGCCTTTTGAAGAAATGGAATTGCACGATCTTTCTTATCAGAATATTTATGCACTGATAAGTGAGACATTGCTAACCAAACAGGAAAATATTTCATTGTTGTCACAAATTGTTTTCAATAAAACAAAAGGAAATCCATTTTATGTCCGCCAGTTTTTGAAATCTGTTTATGATGAAGGTTTATTACATTTTGATTTTGATTCATTGAAATGGCAATTCCATTCAGAACTGATTCTGCAAATGAATGTTTCAGGAAACGTGGTAGAATTGATGACCGCTTTCATTTTAAAACTTCCTGCTGATACACTAGATCTTTTAAAAATCGCTTCTACTATAGGTAATAGCTTTTCAAAAAGAAATTTGTCAGTTATAAAACAAATAAGTGAAAGAACTATCGAAAGCTTGTTGAATCCTTGTGTTACAGAAGGGCTTATTATTGTTTCAGACAATGGTTACAAGTTTAGCCATGACCGAATCCAACAGGCAATTTATTCGCTTATCCCAGGCGAAGAAAAATCACAAATGCATCTTCTTAACGCGCAACATTTAACCGCCAACTATAATGAAAGAGAACTGGATGAAAAATTATTTGATGTTGTAAAGCAATGGAATCTTGGTGCTCAAAAAATTGTAGAAAAAAAAGAAAAAGACAATCTTGCCAACCTTAATTTAAAAGCGGGAACTAAAGCGATCGCTTCTACTGCTTTTCCGCAGGCATTATTTTATTTTGAAAAAGGATTGGAGATATTAATCGAAAAAGATTGGGATACCCAATATGATTTAATTTTAGAACTTACTACCAATGCTGCTGAAGCTGCCTATCTTTCTGGTGATTATGAAAAAGTTGATCTCTATGTAAACCAGATATTGAAATTCAGTCAATCTCTAAATGATTCAGTAAAAGGATACGAGATTGATATCAAAAAATTAATTGCTCAGAACAAGCCTTATGAAGCAGTAAAACTTGGTTTGGATATCCTGAAAAAGATGGGTATTCATCTCCCCCTTAAACCAGGCAAATTTGCTGTATTAAAGGACCTCTTTCAGATAAAATTTTTGCTCCGCAATAAGTCGGTTGATAACTTTAACAACCTACCGGAAATGAAAGATCCGGAAAAAAATGCTGCGATGCGTATTTTGTCTGATATTTCTTCTGCTTCTTTTTTTGCAGTCCCCAACCTTGTGCCATTGCTGGCTTTCAAGATGATTCGGCTTACCCTGAGTCATGGATTGTCAAGAAAATCGCCATTTAGTTTCGTTGCTTACGGATACATTTTAAGTGTCGTCTTAAATGAAATTGACAAGGGTATCGTCTATGGGGAAATTGCTTTGCATCTTGCCAAAAAAATTCATGCAGAAGAATTGATCGCCTCCATTATTGCAACCAACAATTTATTTCTTGTTCATCGAAAAACGCCGATCACAGAAACGATTCATGACCTGGAAAAAGCCTTCACCAGTGGTTTGGAATCGGGTGATAATGAATATGCTTCTTACGCGGCACATAATATAGTTTACCAGTTTTTTATTATGGGATATCCGCTGGCTGACCTTGCGAAAAGAGCTGAAACACTGGAACTCAAAATTGAAAAATTTCAACAGGACCTTACGCTTAGAAGATTACGATTGTTCCATCAATCTGTTGTTAATCTGATTGAAGAAACGGATCATCCGGATATTCTTTCCGGAGAAATATTTAATGAGTCGGAAATGGATATTGCAGAAGTAACAAAAAGTAATGAGATTTATTTTCAAAACCTATACCTGCAGAAACTTCATCTCGCTTTAATTTTTAACCTTAATTCAAATGCCAAAAAGTACGCTGCCATAGTTGAAAAATACCAGGAAAGTGTGAAGGGTACTACATTATATCCTTTGTTTTATTTTTACCGTTCGTTGCTGATAACTGATATTTCTCCAAACTCACCTTCTAAAAAAACGGTACTTAAACAGGTTGAAAAAGATATTAAAGAGATTAGGAAGTATGAAAAATATTGCCCCGCGGATTATAGCCACAAAATATTCTTGCTTGAAGCAGAATATAAGTACCTGGAGGGTGATAATGAAGAAGCAAAAATTTTGTACGACAAAGCATTAAAAGCTGCTACGCAAATAAACATCACAAGCGATCTTGCTTATACATGGGAAAGAGCCGGCCGTTTTTTCCTCAATACCAAACAAGACTTGCTTGCTAATTTTTATTTACAAAACGCCTATCGTGTTTATAAACGTTGGGGAGCGAAAGCCAAACTAAAACAAATGGAAAGCCATTACATTCAACTCAGAGGTGGCGGTGGTGCTGAATGGCAAAACCAATTGATCGATGAACCTGTAAACCGGCAAGCTGCAAACGTTGACCTGGAGACGGTCTTAAAAGCATCTGTTGCATTATCGGGCGAAATCATTTTACCAAAGCTTTTGAAAAAAATGATGCAGATCATTATGGAAAATGCCGGTGCACAAAATGGTTTTCTTGTGATGGAAAAAGATGGAGAAAAATATATTGAAGCAGAAATAAAAGCCGATAGTGAAGAGGTAAAAATATTGCAATCCATTCCTGTATCCGGAAATAAATTCCTTGCAGAATCAGTTGTAAGTTATGTTTACCTCACCCAGGAAACGGTAATTTTAGATGACGCCTGCAAGAGTGAACTTTTCGGCAATGATGATTTTATAAAGAACAAGCAATGCAAATCTATTCTCTGCATCCCGTTGATGAATATGGGAAAGATACAGGCTGTCATTTATCTTGCCAATGATCTTACCTCGGGCGTATTTACCGCAAAGGGCGTTGCAATTTTAAAATTGCTTGCAGGGCAAATGGCTATTTCTATAGAAAATGCTTTGTTCTATAATGAACTTGAAAACAAAGTGATGGAAAGAACTAATGAACTGCAGGTTGAAAAGAAAAAATCAGATGATCTGCTGCTGAATATTTTACCGGAAGATGTGGCTAATGAATTGAAACAAACCGGCCGTACCAAACCAAGAAGTTATGAAATAGCTACTGTAATGTTTACTGATTTTGAAAACTTCACCAGCAAAAGTGAAAGGCTTACTCCCGAAGAATTGGTAAATCTTATTGATACCTGCTTCACAAAATTTGATGAGATTATTTCGAAACACAAAATGGAAAAAATCAAAACCATTGGCGATTCTTATTTGTGTGTGAGTGGCGTACCTGATCATTCATCTCATAACGCTATAAACGCAGTAGCAGCAGCAATAGAAATTTTGGATGCGATAAAAGCGTTTAGAACAGGCCCCGACGGAGATAATTATTTTGATATCCGCATTGGCATCCATACAGGGCCGCTTGTAGCTGGTGTTGTAGGCGATAAAAAATTCGCATTTGATATTTGGGGCGATACAGTAAATACCGCGTCAAGAATGGAACAAAATAGCGAGGTCAACAAAATAAATATTTCACACACCACGTATGAATTGGTAAAAGAAAAATATCAATGCACCTATCGTGGAAAGAAAGCAGCAAAAAATAAAGGCAAAATCGAAATGTATTTTGTAGAAAATGAATTTCCGGTTTCTTCCCCAGAAATGAGCAACTTAAATGAAGTGACAAAATAGGAAACAAAAATCTTTATTATTTGTTGGTTTACTACAAAAGACTTTTAAAAGAAAACGATTTTGGTTAGACGGGAAGCAATCTTTAAATTTATTAAAAGAAAAAAATACCGATGGATTTAAATAAAATAAAAGCCACCCTGGAAAGCGCTTTACTACTATTGAATAAAGAATTAGGAACGGAAATAGTGAATCAGACCAAAGAAGAATACTTGCGTGTGATAAATGAGATACAACAGGCATTAAGAGAATTTGATTAGCTTTTGTTTATCGCTTTTATTTCTACATTCATAAAAATTAAAAAAGAATAATTAGTATGCTAACATTAAGCGTTGACATGGACGAAGTAATTACTGACACTGCAAAAAAATTAAAAGACTGGTACAGCAATGAATACGGAATTATATTTAATAAGGAAGAACTAATCGGCAAAGATTTGAAACATTTAGTAAAGCCCGAACACATTTCTAAATTTCATGAATATTTGAATGCTCCCGGTTTTTTTGGCGATCTTGAAATTATGCCGGATGCAAAAAATATTTTACAAGAACTAAATGAAAAATATGATATGTTTATTGTTTCTGCAGCACTGGAATTCCCTAATTCTTTAAAAGATAAATTCGATTGGATCTCTCAACATCTTCCTTTTATTACATGGCGCCAGATCTGCCTTTGCGGAAATAAAAGTATAGTTCAAACTGATATTATGATCGATGACAGGACCAGGAATTTCAGCCATTTCCAGGGTAGAAAAATCTTATACACCCAACACCATAATATTAATGAGGAGGATTATGAACGGGTGAGCAACTGGAAAGAAATAGAAGCTAAACTTCTTTAATAAGATATATTTTTTCGTCTTAGCATAAGCGTTAGTAAATTAAACTAACCCTGTTTACAGTAAACAAAGAAATTTTATTAATTCCTATTTTCGTTTCTAAAGGATTCTCTATTTAATTTTTGCAATGATTTAAATTCAACAACTTGTTGCTATTTTTACTGGTAATCATTTTTATACCTAATTAATTTTTTCCTCCATGCGTAAAGGCATTTTATCCGCACTCATTATTTTCTTAGCCACAATTGCTCAATCTCAAAAAACTGAAAATTTAGTACAATATGTAAACCCGATTATCGGTACAGAGAGAATGGGTCATGTTTATCCCGGCGCCACCGTTCCCTTTGGAATGGTTCAATTGAGCCCGGATACAGATACCATACCCTATGAAACGAATGGACATTACAATCCTGATGTTTATAAATATTGTGCGGGTTACCAATATGATGATAAAACGATTGTAGGCTTCAGTCATACACACTTTAGCGGCACAGGCCATTCAGATTTGGGTGATTTTTTAATTATGCCAACAGTTGGAAACCTACAATTAAATCCCGGAACTGCTGATGATCCTGAAAGTGGTTTTCGCTCAAGATTTTCGCATAATACTGAAATAGCGCAAGCGGATTATTATAAAGTAAAACTAGATGATTATAATATTGTTGCAGAGCTCACAACTACAGCTCGTGTTGGGTTTCATCAATATACTTTTCCTAAATCAGATAATGCACATATCATTTTAGATTTGATGAGCGGTATTTATAATTATCCTGATAAAAATGTTTGGACGTATATACGCGTCATCAACGATTCTACCGTAACCGGTTACCGTCAAACGAGTGGTTGGGCAAGAACAAGAACTCTTTATTTTGCCATGAAGTTTTCGAAACCATTTAATGAATATGGCGATAAGAATTTTTCGAAACCTGAACCGTACCATGGCTTCTGGGGAAAATTTGATCAAACTAAAAATTTCCCTGAGCTAGCCGGAAGGCAATTGCGGATGTACTTTAATTTCAAAACAAATGAAGGAGAAAAGATCAAAATAAAATTTGCACTTTCACCTGTTAGCACTGATGGTGCGCTACATAATTTAGAGGTAGAAACACCAGGTTGGAATTTTGAAAAAATAAAAGAAGAAGGGCAAAAACAATGGAATAAAGAGTTGAATAAAATCGTGATCAATGCAGATAGGGATGAGAAAATAAATTTTTATACTGCCATGTATCACGCCTTTATCAATCCGACAATTTATATGGATGAAGATGGCAATTATAAAGGCTTAGATCAGAATATTCATCATGCCAACGGGTTTACCAATTACACTACTTTTTCTCTTTGGGACACCTACCGTGCGCTGCATCCGTTGTTCAACATTATTCAGCCAAAAAGAAATGGCGATATGATAAAATCAATGCTTGCACATTATGATCAAAGTGTAATGCACATGTTGCCGATATGGTCTAACTCTGCAAACGAAAACTGGTG
>JBBQWJ010000078.1:0-12620 GCA_038210685.1 Chitinophagales bacterium
GGTTCCTTCCGCTCCCGGTGGCGCAATTACTACCGTTTCTTTCAGTAATTCTTTAGGCGTTTCAGGTGTTACTCTTACTACAGGTTGTAAATGCCATCCGGCATCGATCAACGTTTGCTGCATATTGAAGATGGCACCATGGGCATAAATATTTTCGGCAGTTTCTTTTATTGCCTGTATCACGCGCTGTGCCTTTCCCAGGCTATAAGAAATAAGAATGCTTGTTTTTCCTTCTTCTTTATTTTTATTAATCCAGTTGATGATGTTGTTATAAATTTCACTTTGAGGTTTCCATTGGTAGATGGGCAATCCAAAAGTAGATTCAGTGATAAAGGCATTACATTTTACAGGTTCAAACTTACCGCTAACTCCGTCATTTTCGGTTTTATAATCGCCGCTAACCAGCCAAACTTCGCCTTTATATTCCACCCGTATTTGTGAAGAACCAATGATATGTCCCGCCGGATGAAAAGAAACTGCCACGCCATTCATATAGATCTTTTCGCCCCATTCGACTGTTTGATAATGGTTTTCGCCGAGCCTTAGCTGTAAAATTGGTTTTGTGAACCGGTGGCATAAATAATACTGATTGCCAAAACGTGCATGATCGCTGTGGCCATGGGTTATCAGTGCGCGGTCTACAGGTTTCCATGGATCAATATAAAAATTTCCGGCTTCACAATAAAGGCCTTTTTCAGTAAATGAAATGAGTTGGGGCATGAAATTTAGTTTACAAATAACCTGCCTCTTTTGTAAAGAAATTAAAAAATCTGGCAGAAGTAAAAACAGTGAACGAAGGAATTTTGCCAATTCCTGTTTTGTATAATGGAAAGATAATTAATTTCCTTTCCATTGATTACCAATCGTCTTTCTGAAGATTTATTTTCTTACCAGTATGATTATTGTCATTAACTAAATTGATTTCCGTCATTTTTGAATTCTGCTTTCAGTGGTAGATTTACTGAAAATAAATGGCCATGTTTGGAATTTTAGATAAAGGCGAGATTGAAAAAGTGATAAAAGAGAATTTTATCGGCAGATTGGGTTGCTATTCAGATGGTAAAATGTACATCCTTCCTATTAGCTATGCATACAACGGGGAATACATTTACGTGCATAGCCTTGAAGGTTTGAAGATTTCTATTATGCGTAAAAACCCGGATGTTTGCTTTCAAATCGATACGATGAATGATATGGCTGATTGGAAATCTGTCTTGCTTTGGGGAACATTTGAGGAAATAACCAACGAGAAAGATAAAAATGCTGCGGTACAAAGCTTAATGAAACGGGAACTGCCCCTGGTTTCCAGCGAGACCGTAAAATTAAGCCCGGAATGGCCTTTTCATACCGGTGATTATTCAACAATTTCAGGGATGTTTTTTAGAATAAAGGTCACTGAAAAAACAGGCCGCTTTGAATCATTGGAAGTAAAAAGGGGTGAAATACAATCAAAAAAGTTTCCTCATGGGGGAAATGCTAAATCAGCTAAATGAATATTGAGATTGAATGGCCAGGAAGGGTTGTTATGATTAAGATCATGTATGAGTTTGCTGAGGCTCATTTTTATTAGTTATAGATAGATACAATTTTGGAAATGATAATCGATTCTGAAACGCTGACAATGGATATTGTAAAAAACAACCAGATCAATCATGAACATATGTCCTGGCTGAGACTCGTAGAGTTTTTCAGGCAGGAAAATGCATTGCTTAAATACCGGTTAAGTGAAATGGTGGATAATAGCGATGACGGCCAGTTTTTACAAACAGCAGAATATTTTCAGAATGAATTTTTATTAAAGGATGAAGCCTTAAAAAGGCTGATAAAAGAATTGCAGGATTATTCAGATATTATTCAAAACAAGCCGGCTTTATCACCTCAACTTATCAATACGCATAATAATTTGCGCAATCATATATTGCAGTTCGAAGAAAAATATACAAGTCTTTCAAAAGAGTTCAACGAAAAAATGTTACAAAACTATTAGTGCTTAGTTCAGCATGTCCAGTAATTTTTTCTCATTCAATATTTTTACATATCCTGCTTCCGCCTCTATTAATTTTTCATTTCTAAAATCACTCAGTGTTCTTATTAAAGATTCTGTGGTGGTGCCGGCAATATGAGCGAGGTCTTCCCTGGAAATGTGAATGGTAAAATCATCGGTAGCACCTTCTTTTTTATATTTTTTTGATAAACTTAATATCGTGTCAGCTACTCTTTTTCTTAGTGAATTGTAGGCAAGATTGATCAATTGCTCTTCTTTTTCTGACACATTATGAGCAAGAAGCTTTATAAATTTTTGAGCTACTTTTTTATTGTTGTTGATCAGGATCTCAAAATCTTCACGCCCGATAATATTGATCTCTGATTCTTCTAAAGTTTCTGCTGTTTCTTTATAAACCGAGTTTTCGAGAAGGGCATTATAACCAAAAAAATCACCTGCATTGTATAAACTGATCGTGAGTTCTTTACCAAGATCATTGATCTTATAGGTTCTTATTTTTCCCGTGTTTAAATAATACAGACTGTGCGGATGATTCCCTTCTGCATAAACACGTTGCTTTTTTTTGTACCGGTTCATTATTTTAGAATCGGTTAACTTTTCGAGCGCGTCTTCATTTTTTATTTCGTCAAAAAAGTCGTTGAGGTTTTGTGCGCTTGTAGTACGTTCTCTTTGGACTCTTGCTTTTTGAAGCCTGCTTTCTATGGCGTTCAATAATTCAATATCAGTAAATGGCTTTGTAATGTAATCGTCGGCGCCCATTTCCATTCCTTTTCTGAAGTCGCCGCGCTCAGTCTTTGCAGTCAGAAAAATAAACGGGACACTTTTTAAGGCTTCATTTTTATTAATGAGATGAAGCAGTCCGTAACCATCTAAAACCGGCATCATGATGTCGCATATAATAAGATCCGGCATTTCTTTTAAAGCTATTTCATAACCTTGCTTTCCATTACTTGCAGTTGCAATTTGGTAATTGGCCATTTCAAGAATTTCGGTAGTGTTTTCTCTTATTTCATTGTTATCTTCTACCAGCAATATTTTTGTCATTGTGCAAAGATTAAGTTTATTTCTGTTCCTTTATCCAATTCGCTTTTTATTTCTATTTTTCCTTTCATCATTTCTACATATTTGGCTACAATGTGCAACCCAAGCCCTGTTCCGGGAATATTGGTAGCATTGGTTGCACGGTAGAAAATTTCAAATAAATGTTCCTTGTCTTTTTTTGAAATTCCTATTCCCCGGTCTTTTACAGAAAATTTCAGTTTACTGTTTTTTACTTCGGTGGCAACAAATATCGGTTTATTTTCACCAGAAAATTTAGCCGCGTTCGAAAGAAGATTTATCAGGATATTTTTAAATAAAACTTCATCCAGTGAAACGTCAGGACTTCCGCTATGACTGTATTCTACTTGCTGGCCCGCTTTGAATATTTCAGTCATCTCATTTATTTGCTGGGTAACCAGGTCCTTTATATCAAAAAGCGTTTCATGCGTAGAGACTTTGCCATCCTCGATTTTACCTAAAGATAAAAATTCATTTAATATGTTATTCAGATTAAGAACTGATGATTTGATGCGCTGCACATGCTTATCACGTTTTTCCTGCTCTTCCGTTAGTTTATATTTTGCCAATAAAGAGGCGGAAGAAAGAATAGTGCTTAACGGTGTTCTGAATTCGTGCGAAGCCATTGAAACGAAGGCACTTTTCAAATCGCCCAGGTCTTTTTCTTTGCTTAACGCTTTGGAAAGATCCTCTTTAGAAGCTTCCAGTTTTTGAAGTGTTTCCTGCAAAGCGGAGGTTCTGACTTCTACCTTTTTTTCTAATTCATCATTTAAGTCTTCCATTTCTTTATTCATGGCGGCAAGCTGTAACCTTTGTTGGTTCGAGATATTTTCTGCTTCTATCCGCCGTGTGATGTCACTTATGAATGCAATTGAAAAAATACCTTCCTCATCTGAATAGTTGCTCAGGCTGATTTCAACAGGTAATTCTTTTCCATCTTTGGTAATGCCATAAAGATCTCTACCTATTCCCATCGGACGTGTAGAAGGATGTTCTATAAAATGATCGCGATCCTTCACGTGCTGGTGCCTGTACCTTGATGGAATAAGGATCTCCATATTTTGGCCTATTAATTCACTAGAATCAGAATAACCGAATTTCTTCATTAAAAAATTATTGGCCAGGGTAATAATTCCGTATTGATTGATAACAAGAATACCAAGAGAGGCATTTTGAAATATGGCTTTAAATTTTTCCTGCTCCTGCAGAAGTAGTTTATCCATCTAATATATGTTTATGAACAATTTCAAAGTTCCTACAAAAAAAGAAATTGAAGATGAAATGTGAATATAGGAAATATGAAATTTTTTATTTTGTTTTCAATGATTAAGGGTTAAAAACTCTTGCCGTCGGAAGCTAATTGGTTTAATGAGCCAAGGAAAGAGTAAAGCAACAAATTACTGTTTTTTTATTTCTATTAAGCAAAGTATTTGAAATATTTTAAAATAATTTCAAATACGTTTACTTTTGCCGCATGAGACTTCTTTGGATCAATATTATCAGGAAACCCACCTAAGCATTCCTCATTCTGCCTGTTTTTTTATTCTTTATAAAAATCATTCTTTTCGTCAAGAAGGTTTTTTATCATTTAGTCAAACAATTTATTGCTCGTACATTAAAAAATTATTTTCATGAATACAATCATTGAACCTTTTAAAATAAAGTCGGTAGAACCTATACATTTTACCACGAAAGAACAAAGAGAAAAAATATTAAAAGACGCATCATATAATCCATTCTTAATTCACGCGGATGATGTGCTCATCGACTTGCTTACTGATAGTGGAACCAGTGCCATGAGCAGCGCGCAATGGGCTGGCATTATGATTGGAGATGAATCGTATGCCGGCAGTAAAAGCTTTTTTCATTTTGAAAAAACCATACAGGATATTACCGGCATGCCGATAGTAATACCGACTCACCAGGGACGCGCAGCTGAAAAAATCTTATTTACCGTTGTTGGCGGGAAAGGAAAATATATTGTGAGTAATACGTTGTTTGATACAACACGCGCGAACATTGAGTTTTCCGGCGCCGAAGGAGTAGACTTGTTATGCAAAGAGGGCAAGATCCCTTCTGTTCCTGCCCCTTTCAAAGGCAATGTGGATACGGAAGCCCTGGAAAATTTTATCAAAGAAAAGGGAGCAGAAAATATTCCTCTTTGCATGGTAACCGTTACCAACAACTCAGGCGGCGGGCAGCCGGTGAGTATGGAAAATATCAGGGAAGTAAAATCAATATGTAAAAAGTATGGTATCCCTTTGTTTATCGATGCGTGCCGTTTTGCAGAGAATTGTTATTTTATAAAAATTCGTGAAAAGGGATATGCTGATAAATCAATTCCGGAAATTGCCAACGAATTATTTTCGTATGCGGATGGCTGTACGATGAGCGCAAAGAAAGATGCCTTCGCCAATATTGGCGGTTTTATCGCCTTGACAAATGAAGAATTGGCGGTTCAATGCAGAAATCTGTTGATCATTACCGAAGGGTTTCCTACCTATGGCGGCCTTGCCGGACGCGACCTGGAAGCAATAGCCATAGGGCTGAAGGAAGTAATGGAAGAAAGTTATCTCCAATACAGGATACGTAGTATAGAATATCTTACGGAAAAATTAATAGATGCCAACGTGCCGGTAATGCAACCTGCCGGCGGCCATGCGGTTTATATTGATGCAAAGGCCATGCTGCCTCATATTCCTGCTGAGCAATATCCGGGACAGGCTTTGGTGGCGGCTTTGTATGTTGAAGGCGGTGTGCGCGGAGTGGAAATAGGTTCATTGATGTTCGGTAAATATGATGAAAAAGGAGAATTAATTCCCGCAGTAATGGAATTGGTAAGGCTCGCCATTCCGCGAAGAGTATACACCCAAAGCCATATTGATTATGTGGCCGAAGTGATTATTGAAGTGCATAAAAACCGTGAAAAGATAAAAGGATTACAAATAGAATATGAAGCACCTGCCTTAAGACATTTTACGGTAAGGATGAAAGAGGTGGAATAATTATTTACGTAAACAAAATGTAATTTGCCGGATGCCTGTTGAAAAAATAGATAATGAAACTTTCTTGCAATTTGCTAAAACATTTCCTGTTCTTGATGTAAGAAGCCCGGCAGAATATGCGCATGCCCACATTCCCGGCGCTGTTTCTGTGCCCATTTTTACTGATGAGGAAAGGAAAATAATAGGTACAGCTTATAAAAAGCAAAGTCGTCAGGCAGCAGTAAATCATGGGCTCAATTATTTTTCTGAAAGAATGAAGGTCATTCCTGGTGAAGTTGAAAATCTCTTCAAATCTCATGTAAATAAGCAGGACACTACTAACAAAACATTCCTGGTTCATTGCTGGCGTGGCGGAATGCGAAGTGAGGCGGTTGCATGGCTTTTGAATTTATACGGTTACAAAATTTATTTACTGAAAGGAGGCTATAAGGCTTTCAGAAGATGGGCGCTTTCCCAATTTGAAAATGAATATTCTATAAAAGTTTTAGGCGGTTTTACCGGTTCGGGCAAAACTAAAATTTTAAAAGAGTTAAGCCGGAAGGGCGAAAAGGTTATCGATCTTGAAGGGCTTGCCAATCACAAGGGATCTGCGTTTGGAGCCCTGGGAGAAAAACCTCAGCCCGCTTCTGAAATGTTTGAGAACCTTCTTGCGATACAATTATGGAATGCTGTAGCAGGTGAATGTAACAGTAATGGTGATACGAAAAATGCAATTTGGGTTGAAGACGAAAGCGCACATATTGGTACTGTTGGCATTCCTAAAGCGTTTTGGCAACAGATGCGCAAGAGTCCTCTGTATTTTTTAGATATTCCTTTTGAGGAAAGAGTGAAAAATATTGTAAAAACGTACGGAATTTTTGAGAAGCAGGAATTGATCAATTGCGTTTTAAAAATTCAAAAAAGATTAGGAGGATTGGATACAAAAAATACGATTCAGTTTATAACAGATGGAGATATGTATGCAGCATTTTCTATTTTATTAAAATATTATGATAAGATGTATGGTGAAAGCTTAAAAAAGCGGGAAGATGTCGAATCTTTGTTGCATAAAATCTCCTGCGAGGATACGGAAATTAAGAATGCAGCGTTTTTACTTGCGGTATAATTTTATATTTTTGAAAGGATATATAGTCCTAAATTTGAAAACAGCCAACAATCTTAAAGAACCATTCAACCCAATGCGTAAACAAAACTGCATATTAAAAATACGCCTGGCTATTTTAATCTTTTTTTTCTTCCCTCTATATAGTTTTTCGCAGGATATTTCAGGGGTGTGGGTTGGATATATGTACAACGATACTACCCAACAAACCATCCATTATGAACTTGCCATAAATGATGTAAATGGCAAAACCAATGGTTATTCACATACTACTTTTGTAATTGACGATATCAAAAATATTGGGGTAAAAGAAATAAAAGTTAGAGTAAAAAAAGACCGCGTTTATGTTGAAGATGAAAAATTTGTTTACGATAATTATAAAGAGCCTCCTGCTAAAGGTGTGAAAATGTTTTCATTTCTCACGCTTTCTAAAAATGACAGCGCTGAAGTTTTAAGCGGAATATGGCGTACCAATGCCACAAAGCAATACAACCCGCTTACAGGAAGTCTTTTCCTTGAAAAGAAAAAGAAAGTGCCGCCTGAACAAACCACAATTGTAAAAAAACTAATCGACTTAGGGCTCGCCAATCAACTTGCATTCTTACCTCCATCAAATGCTTCTGGCAACACGGTTGCTATTAATGACCAGAAGGAGAAGCCGGCAACAAGCAGACCTTCTTCTCCTGCAAATAAGGAACAGATAACAGCTGAAAATCAGCATAAGCCAACAATAAAAGAAGCTGATATTGCAGCGACAAATAACAATCAAACAGATGTAGTTGTTAAACCTTCTGCAAAGGAAAGTAACGAGAAAACGGTTGCGATAAATGAACAAAAAGCAGCTTCAAAAAATAATCTTCCACCTGCGGTTACCACCACACCAAAATTGGAAGTAAAAAAAGAAGCGGGCAGTAAACCAACAAATAAAGAAGAATCTGATTTAGCTGATAAAAATAACAATCAAACAAATGCAGTTGCCCAGCCTTCTGTAAATGAAAGTAACGAGAAAACAGTTGCGATAAATGATCCAAAAGCGGCTCCCAAAAATAATCTTCCACCTGCGGTTACCACCACACCAAAATTGGAAGTAAAAAAAGAAGCGGGCAGTAAACCAACAAATAAAGAAGAATCTGGTTTAGCTGATAAAAATAATAATCAAACAAATGCAGTTGCCCAGCCTTCTGCAAAAGAAAGTAACGAGAAAACGGTTGCGATAAATGATCCAAAAGCGGCTTCCAAAAATAATCTTCCACCTGCGGTTACCACCGAACCAAAACCGGAAATAAAAAAAGAAGCAGACAGTAAACCAACAAATAAAGAAGAATCTGATTTAGCGGTAAAAACCGACAAAAAAAATCCAGCAAAAATTGATACAAAAGGAGAAAATAATACTGAAGTTGCCATAAATGAAAAGCCTGCGCAGACTCAATCTCCTGCGGTTGCTATTAACCGGCCATCTTCTGTAGTAGATAAAAAAGAGTCAGCAGAAAAACAACTCGCATCAAATCAAAAAATAAATTCGACTGTTGGCAAACCTGTTATTAATGATAATAAACAACCATCTGCTGTAGAAGAAAACAAAAATGAGAAGGTGGTGCCGAAATCAAATGCAATAGCCAATGCGCCGGTTATCAATAAAGAAGTTCAAAAAAATGTTCCGGGGAATGCAGAGAAAAAACAAATAGTAACAACCGAAACATCAAAGGATTCAAAGAGGGAAAAAAATAGACAGGTAGAAGCTCAACAAAAATCAATTGCTTTACAACCGCCTGTTGTTGAAAAACCAAAAGTTATCATTCCGCCACCTGCTGCAGAACTTTCAAAGCGTACATTGGAAACCATACGAACCGTTCAAATAGCGTCGAAAGACAGTCTTGTTTTCACTCTTTATGATAATGGTGCCATTGATGGTGATACGGTAAGTGTTTTGCTAAACGGACAGGTAATTATGCCGCGCGTTGGTTTACTGGCGACGGCGATCAGCAAAACAGTTTATCTTACCCCGGCAATGGGTGATTCAATTTCTGTGATTATGTATGCAGAAAACCTGGGAAGTATTCCTCCGAATACAGGATTGCTGGTAATTCACGATGGTGCCAGAATTTATGAGATACGTTTTAGCGGAGATCTCAGTAAAAACTCAAAAATAATTTTGATAAGAAAAAAAGAAAGTTGATTGGAAAATACAGAGAACAAAGATAAAATAAGGCTCACTCAATATTCACGAGGTGCAGGTTGCGGTTGCAAAATTTCTCCACAGGTGCTGGAAGAAATCCTTCAATCACAGTTTACTTTTCCCGATAAAAATTTATTGGTTGGAAATAGTAGCAAAGATGATGCGGCAGTTTACGATTTAGGAAATGGCAATGCAATGATTGCTACTACCGATTTTTTTATGCCGATTGTAGATGATGCTTTTGATTTTGGTAAGATTGCATCAGCCAACGCTATCAGTGATATTTATGCAATGGGCGGGAAACCAATGCTAGCGATTGCTTTGCTGGGTTGGCCCGTTGATAAGCTACCTTCTTCGTTAGCAAAAGAAGTACTTGAAGGTGCAAGAAATATTTGTGCAAAAGCAGGAATTGCACTGGCCGGTGGCCATAGTATTGATTCCGCAGAACCCTTTTTTGGATTATCAGTAAATGGTATTGTGGCAATTGAAGATCTCAAAAAGAATAATACAGCAAAGGAAGGAGATGTGCTTTTTCTAACAAAACCTGTTGGAGTTGGCATTTTATCAACGGCGCAAAAAAGAAATGTTTTAAAAGAAGCCGATTTAAAGGTTTTAATTGATCAGCTTACAACATTAAATGCTGTGGGAGAACTTTTAGGAAAAATAAAAGGCGTTTCTGCAATGACGGATGTAACAGGTTTTGGGCTTGCCGGACATTTGGTAGAGATGGCCGAAGGAAGCGGATTGTCTGCCGAAATCAATTACTCACGGTTATGCTTAATCGAAAATGTTCAGGAATATCTTTCACAAAGAATTGTGCCTGATGCCACTTATCGCAACTGGAACAGCTACAGTAAAAAAATAAGCTTTGATAAGGGCGTTAACGTATTGGAAGCCTTTTCAATTTTACCTGATCCACAAACCAATGGCGGTTTATTAATTGCTGTTGATCCGGCTGCTGTGCGGCAAGTTGAGGAAGTTTTAAAGCAAAACGGATTGGAAAATTTTTCAATTCCTATTGGAAGATTTATCGCCAGCGATGAAAAAGTAATTCATGTTTTGCAGTAAGTATTAACCTGGTATTTATGCCTGACGGTCTCCGTCTGACACAAATAGCCTAAACAGTAAAGCAACAAAAAGATCAAATTTTTATTTTACTATTCCAATGTTCTTTTGTAATTGGCAGACGGAGACCGTCAGGCAATTTGATCAATAATCGTTGCCAGTTTCCTGTCTTTTTCAGTTACCGTGTCTCCTGCATCATGCGTAGAAAGCCAGATCTGTACTTTATTGTATTCGTTTGTCCATTTTGGATGGTGATCCATTTTTTCTGCAGCCAGCGCAACTCTTGCCATAAATGCGAACGCTTCTGAAAAGTTTTTGAATTCAAATTTTTTATGAAGCTTATTATTTTCTTCTTTCCACATAATATTTTTTTTAAAAAATGAGGTGTTGTTTGTTTTTTATTTTCTCATTAGTTAGTTCTACTACCATTTGCACTGAAGGAATTGTTTTGATTGAATTTATAAAGACAGCAATTTCCTCATCTTTCATGATATCGTCTTTCATCAACCACAAAAAATCAAGGTGTTTAAATTCAGGCAACAGGTATTCTCCATCATCTTCATTATTATACAGATAGTGTTTTATGGTGCCTGATTGTTCACCATATTGGTAAATAGGGAAAAAGTAATTGCGTGTTTTTTTATTTAAATGTATCTCGATACTGTTATTGATCCTGAAATCGAAATTCAAAACCTGGTTTAAATGCCAGCAAAAACGGTATTGTTCAATGGAAGCTACAATGCCCAATAAACGTGTGTTTTCAAAGAAATCCTCAAGCATTGCCTCATTGTCAATACGCAATTTCATGGTCCTTGTATTTAAAAAACAACATCAAAATTCATTTCATCGTTTCCTCTCATCACGGTAACTTTTGTTACGTCTCCTTTTTTAAATTTTCCCAGCACTGCCATGTAACTGTTTAAATCATTTACCGGGTAATCTCCTAGTCGTGTAATCACATCTCCTTCTTTCATGCCGATCTTTTGGGCAATTTTTCCATCAATGATCGCATCAGCTTTTACTCCATTTCCTGAGTAAGAATAATCGGGCATAAAGCCTAACGTGACGGTAAAATGAGACATTTCCATTTTGGGTTCACGTGTTTTTGAAAAAGCAATTTTTTGATCGTTGTTTGTTTCTTTTAAAATGTCTTCAATGTATTGAATTACTCTAAATTCTCCAACGAAATTTATTTTATCTGCATCGTCTGTGGCTTTATGATAATCTTTTTCCATGCCTGTAAAGAAAAATAAAACAGGGATATTTTGTAAATAAAATGAGGTATGGTCGCTCGGGCCAATACCACTTGAATCAAATTTTATAGTAAGGGTTTTTGTTTTTGCGGGTAAAATTCTGCTCCACTCGGGAGAGGTGCCATAACCTCCAATGGTGATGGCATGAGTATTGTCATTCAATCTTCCGATCATATCACAATTGATCATATAATCAACAGTGCTAAGAGGAACTGTTGGGTTTTCTGTAAAATATTTTGATCCCAGTAATCCAAGTTCTTCTCCTGAAAAGCATATAAACAGGTAATTATTGCTTTTGAATTTGGAATCTTTAACTGCTTTTGCCAGCTCGATCATTGCAGCCGTTCCGCTGGCATTATCATCAGCGCCATTATGCACTTCATGATTGCCGCGATCGAGAGCATTATTATCTTCACCCATCCCAAGGTGATCATAATGTGCTCCTAAAATTATCGTGTGTGCCGCCCCGTTATCAATATACCCGATCACATTGTGGCCTGTTCTTGTTTTATCGCCAAGGGCGGTTTGCAAGTCCACCGTAAGGTTGGCCGCGTTGTCACTTAAATATTTTGTGGCAATTTTTTTCGACAGGTAAATGACAGGGATTTGTATTTGATCTATTTTTGATTTTCCCTCAAATTTTAATTCGTCATCCTTATTTCCTGAATTGTAGGTTATTAATGCGGAAGCACCTTTTTTTTCAATGTCTAATGCTTTATTTCTGATCGCCTCTTGTATGTCAAAATGAGGATTGTTTTGATTTTCATCAAGAGCATCTTTTATGTCCCAAAACCACGGCATTCCTTTTTCTTTAAACGCCGGTGATACATCTCCTTTGGCTGTTCCTTCTCCGCTGAATATTAAAGGAAAAAAATCTTTTCCTGTCTCCAGTGCTGTATCATTAATTATCAAATGTGTTGGAGGTAAAACTAGTTTTCCTTCATTTATTTCAAAA
>JBBQWJ010000079.1:0-12603 GCA_038210685.1 Chitinophagales bacterium
TAATATCTGCTATGTATTTTTTGCAATCTTCATCTGTCTTAAAATACTGGTTAAATTTTATTGAATTCATACCCGTAAATTTATTCCGTTTTTCCATTCCCCAATGTATGAAATAATGGGATAACTAAACGCCTATACCTAAAAAATTAATCATTGGCAATGGCAAAATATTTATTATATCCCAGCAATATTCACCTTCTTAGTTTCCACTCGTTATTCTGCTAATTCATCATGTTCATTCCCTTTTGCTGGATTGCATTTTTCATCTTCCTTTCATATCAGAATTATTTTCATCATTTTTCTGCATTGGTTCTTCCATCATTTCAGAGTTTTCATTCATCATTTGAACCATCTTTTCCCGGGAAAACATTTACAACTGCTGAATTACCTTTTTTAATTTTGCTCTTATTTCTTTCGCAATACCGGCAAGTTCTTCATTTTCTATTGCTTGCATAGAGGCTGCCGGATCAACTGCAGAGACCTCCACCAAACCTGGTTCTTTTTCCTGAACAATTACATTACAAGGCAACATAGTTCCTATTTTATCCTCTGCGAGCAAAGCTTTGTAGGCAGAAGGCGGATTGCAAGCACCCAGGATCTTATAATTGTAAAAGTCCACATCAAGCTTATTCTTTAACGTAGCTTTTATGTCAATTTCTGTCAAAATGCCAAAGCCCTCGGCTTTGAGCGCTTCTGTAACTTTTTGAATTGCATTGTCGAAACTGCCGGCAATTGTTTTACTGAAATAATATTCCATGACTATTTTATTTTGAGGTTTAGTACCGTTATTTATTCCTTTGAAATTTCGATTTGTATTATACTTTTGATTAGAGAGGATTATAACTTTTTATAATCGTTGCACAGGAAGACCTAATGTCATCCAGTCATGCATTCCTCCTCTGTAGTATAAAATTTTATGAGCCGGATACCCGGCTTCTAAAAGGTTTTTTATAGCTGTTGATGATTGCGGGCATTGTGGGCCATTACAATAAAATATACTGGGATGGTTTTGATCTAACTCCTTCATTCTACCCACTAATTCATCATAGGGAATATTTTTTGAACCCGGGATACTTACTTCATCCATGGTATCTGGTTTACGTGTATCAATAATGGGCAAATCCTTTTGTTTGTGATAAAACACTTCTTTTTCTCCAACGGTAAGAATACTTTCTGCAGGTTGCATCGGCTGAATAGTGCCCCAGGTGGTGTCAACTTCTACTAAACCAGGTTCGTGACCTATATTGCCGGGTATCATATGATTTTCAGCCCTTTTGGGAATTCTTATTTGTGATATGTCGATATCTTTTTTTAAGTCGTTTATTTTATCCATACCCGGCATACCTATGGATTCTACCTTTTCATCCACAATCAACAACGGCGAATGTTCTAATTGATATTTTTCTAATAATTCAGGATGATCCTCAAAATAAATTACTTTGTAGGGCAACCAGGCGTTTTGAAGTATTTCTTCAAGTAAAGGCCGGTGTTGACAAGTTTTAGTTGCTGCAATTACAATTTCCATTAAGATTCTATTTAGTTATTTTTTATTGTTAAGAATTCTTTTTCATTACTCATGTCATTTTACCTATTTTTTCTATTGTATTGAAATATGACTATCAGGAGCAAAACCGGTATCAGTATCCACATTACCATCATAATTGTATAGTTTTATTTGTAAATAATTATCATCATTCTGAGCCAGGAATTTATTTTTCGTTTTTCATTTTTCCTTTCATCTTCTTCATCATCTCAGGATTTTTATCCATCATCTTTTGCATCATTTCAGGATTTTGTTCCATCATCTTTTGCATCATTTCCGGATTTTGCTCCATCATCTTCTTCATCATTTCAGGGTTTTGCTCCATCATCTTTTGCATCATTTCTTCCATCATTTTAGGATTTTCATGCATCATTTGCATCATATTTTCTTTCATCTCTTTCTTCATGTCATTGTTAGTCTGCATTTTTCCCATCATCATTTTACGCCCCATTTCACTTCCCATCATTTTATCAAGCATTTTAGAGTGCATCATTTGCATCATTTCCGGATTTTTGTCCATCATTATTTGCATGTGTGATTGCATTTTTTCCTTCATTTCTGGATTTTTGTCCATCATCATTTGCATATTTGCAGATTCCATTTGTTCCATCTGGGTCTTCATCAGTATTTTGTTGGCCTCTTCATTTTTTTGCGCCGCGCTGAGGAAATTGGTCAACTGAACAGGATTCGAAATGATTTCCTGATATAGTGCCTGCCTGTTTTCTTCTACCTGCATCGTTTTGCTGGCATTAAAGGATGTTTTACAACTAAGCATTGTACCCACTAATCCAACTGTCATTAAAATTTTTATTGTTGCTTTCATGTTATTTGTTTTTAGATGATTAAATATTCGGTTAAATAGAATTTTTTTTTGAATTGATTAATTTATGTGATCTTAAAATTCCTCATCATCCCCATATCCTCATGTTCCAGGTTATGACAATGGTAGAGGAACAATCCTTTAAAATCCTCGAAGCGCATTACCAGGTCTATATACATTCCAGGTAGCAGGTACACTATATCCTGAGGGCCTTCATCTATGAATCCATCTTTAACGGCATTCCAAAGATTTCGGTCAACGCTGTCACTATTTCTGTTTACAATATTGAACTGCAATTGATGAATGTGTACAGGGTGTGGCATCTGCATCATATTCCCCATACCGCGACCATTGCCCATCATACCGCCGCCATTATTTTGATTGCCAGAAGAAATGTTTGCTCCGTTGTTTATGCGCCACACCTCGGTGGTATTAAGCTTCACAATTTCATCGTCCGCCACTTCGTTCCCATTGTAGGTTCTTCCGTTTATCGTCCATTTCATCATACTCTCCATTCCAAAATTAAATGTTCGTGGGGAAGTCCTGTTGACCGCGTCTGCCGGATTCAAGGCGATGGAAGCCGATAATTTTTCCGGCAATTGCACATCATTCTTTTTTGAATTTCCTACACTGATGTTGAGGATGTCAAATTGCTTATTGTAAGGCAGTGAATTATCATTATTGTTGCCCATCATTCCACCGCCCATCATGCCGCCACCCATCATATTATCTAGTGGTATAGGCAGGTGAATTAATTTTAAGTCCTCACCTTCCGTTCTGTTTGACAGATCGAGCCAAACATCAACCCTTTGTGCCGGAGCCAATATCAAATAGGGCAAAATTTTAGGACTTCCAAGCAGCCCGCCATCCACGCCAAAAACAGTAATGGGTTCTCCCGTATTCCAGGCCAATTTATAAGCGCGGGAGTTAGAACCATTGAGCAAGCGTAACCGGTATTTCCCATCTTTGTTTAGGGATAGGGTATTATCTGTTTTCCCATTGATAAGTATTTGATTGCCCAAAAAGCCCTGCATCTGGGACATTCTTCCATTGTTCAAATAAACCAATTGGTTATTAATATCAAAGGTTCTGTCTTGTATTACAACCGGAATATCATAATCCCCGGTTGGCAAGTTCAAGGCTTTTTCTTCATCATCTGTGACGATGAACAAGCCTGCCAGCCCTCTATAAACCTGTTCTCCTGTACGATTATGCGGGTGTGGATGAAACCAGTAGGTGCCTGCCCTGTTCATCACTTCAAACTCATAAATATAAGTTTCCCCTTTGCTTATTACGTGTTCCGGATGCCCGTCATTTTCGTGCGATACATGCAGCCCGTGCCAATGTATGATCGATTTTTCTGGAATCTCGTTTTCAAACCTTATCCGCACCTTATCTCCTTTCTTTACTCGTATGATGGGGCCGAGAGTAGTTCCTTCTAATTGTTGTAAATTTTGTTTATCGCCCTTTATTAAAGAAGCCTTATAAGCATACGTATCCGTATTTTTATTGGATAAAATTTTAGTGCTTGATTGTATGGCCTTTAATAATATATCCACGTCAGCATTGAAATCGCTACTGACAGTATTGCCCATTTTAGGATGAGCAGAAGACGTAACAGAGTTACACGAACTTATTAATGGCAGCATATAAAAACCGGCAGCAGCAAGGCTTGCTGTTTCGATGAAACTTCTTCTGTTGTACTTGTTGCTATCTTTCATTACCTCACTTATTTATTCATTGTTATCTTAGGATCCATGTCATTCATCATGCTGTTACCTGTGTTGTTGTGCATCTACCCGGATTATTTTTCATTATATTAAGCCGGTGTCATCATGATCAGGATGTTCGTTGTTGAAATCCTCATTTTTCTTTTTTTCTTCCATAGTGCCACCTCCTTGTCTAACATGGTTCGAGGTTTCTTACTGCATTGGTCATTTTGAGTTTTTTCATTTATAATAATTACTTGTATTCACCATTTCTTTAGATGATGTAACGATCAAAAGTTCCATACTTCTCCCTGATTTTACCTTTGCGAAAACTTAAACCTATAAACAGAACATAAGCATTGGTTTTATTTAATAATACCAGAAACGATTTTAACCTATATTGGAGCTCGCAAATGCCCTACCATATTCACAATACATTTTTTAAACCACATATTTATCCCAAAGGCCATATTTTTCCTTGATTTTCCCTTTTGAAAAGGATAGGGCCGTTACGAAAATCCCGGCCAGACTACTGCTAATAGTTAGCGACATATTGCCATCCTCTATTACCCAGGGCATCACAGCCAGTGCCAGACCTAACAATACGTTGAAATAGCGAAAACTTCTGAGCACTTCAGCCATAGCCACTACCGCAAAAACGATTACGAGTGCTCCGCCCAAATGGTTCAAGTTTGCAGCAGATGTTTCAATTCCAATCCGGAAAACGTATGGGGAAATCATCAACCAAAAGCCAATAATTACAGAAACTGTTAATTGCCAAGGAGCGGTCATTCCCCATATTGATGATTTGAAAACCTTCCACGGGCTATCAACAAACGTTGCCAATTCAGGGGAACGTTGATCTGTTTCAGTGGAAAGTGCATCACCACCTTTCCAAAACACTTTCCATAACGAATCGCCTTTTTGTTTTCGTTGCACCATGTGTTGCCACATGGCAATGACTTCATCAATTTGTAAGGGAATCATGGGAAGCATAATAATGGCTGTTAACAGGCAAAGAGCGCACCAAGCGCCAACGGTAAGTGGCTGGGAAATCACTAAGAATATACTCACCAAACCTAGTGGAATAACCAAAATACCAAAAAAAGTAACCATCCAGGGCATAGTGCGCCATCGGGAAGTGCCTCCCATAAATCCCATCAAAAATTCCAGGGTGTAGGCGAGTGTGCCCAGGGCCGCATCTGAAATGGGCCAGCTATGCGACATATTGGAGTTCAAAACGTTGAAAGTGCCTTTTCCAAAAAATGGATCCCAGGCAATATCTACATAGCCCAATTGAAAAGCTCCCAAATAGCGGGATGCCAGCCACCCGATAAATGCCAGGCCAATCATAATGGAGCGCTGTGGCCAGCTTGAAGGATTGTAACTCCAACCAGTAGGCACATTGCCTCCCATTTTCATAAACGTGATCATATTGGGCATGCCGGGAATGAGAACAGATAAGGCTATAATGAGGGCTCCTACCATTGTGCCGTTATAATAGGCTACAGCAGTTGGCGCCCAAAAAACGAGCGGGGCCATGCTGATCCATATCCCGATAAAACAAATGATCCAAACACTATAGGGCCGGTTAGGCTTAAGGGATCGCCAACCAAAAACAACCAGTAACAATCCACTGATGATATCACTCCAATACATAGCGGCAATACGATCACTAAGCGACAACCAGACAGGTCTTCCTCCGGCAGGTGCTACCACATTCTTTCCATAATCAAAAGTAAGTGGTGAAGCAATCATCCAAAACCCCAGTAATACAATTACCCAGTAGACCCAGAGCGTTTGTTTGTGATGATCCTTCAGCATTTTCATGCGATCATCTGCACTCATTTTCATAGCACCCATGTCCATATCCATGTTTTCATTACCCTGCATAGTATCATGCTTTTCCATATCCATCATCGGCCGGGTAACACCTCGTGTGCCCATACCTTCCATTTTATGAGCATGATCTTCCACTTTGGGCACAAGCTCCATTCCACACTTAGGACATTTGCCCGGCTTATCGCTGATAATTTCAGGATGCATTGTACACGTATATTGTGTGCCTTGTTTTTTATCACCCATCATATCATGTTTCATATTTTCCATAAGCCAATTTTTATTTTTACATAATGACGTATCTGTACTTTTTTATTTCTTTAATTTATTTACCTTATAAAATGCTTTGGGATCATCTTTTAGAAAGGCGATCATCTTGGGAATAGTTTCTCTTAGCGAATGTTTCGGTTGCCAGCCAAGCAGATTTTTTGCACGGGTGATATCAATCTCTGCATGATCATCTGCCAGGTTTACCATCCAGGGTTTTATAAACGGATCTCCGAAAATACCCTGCACCCAGGCTCCGGCTTTTGCCAATGCCTTTGGTATTTTGTAAGTTTTCCAATCCTTACCATTAATTGCATTGCTGATAATATTTTGCAAATCCTGGTAGCCCAATGTTTCCGGGTCGCCAATATTGATGGTTACATCCCGGGGCAATTCCTTTCTTTTATCTACTGCCAATACAATGGCATCAAATAAATCATCGAGCTGCACAAAAACATTCCCATGAGAAAGATCGCCGGGATAAAAATGACTGGTGATTTGCGTTTCATAAATGCGCTGAATCTGATTAGTTATAGGAATGGAATTCCCTTTCTCACTAAATACGCCAGCTATACGGAAAATCACAACGGGTATATCACCTCTTTGCTCATGCAAAATCTTTTCTGTTTTTACCTTTGATTTTGGGTAATCCCATTTAGGTTCAAGGGGCCAATCTTCGTTAATTTTTTGTCCGGGCATTGAAGGCTTATAAACAAGTGTGCTGCTGGAGAAAATAAATTGATCCACCGTGAATCTCTGGAGTACCCGTAAAAATCTTGCTGTTCCCTCAACAGTGATTTTATCATACAATGGACTTGGTTTGCCGGCAAAATCGTAGTAAGCAGCAAGGTGGATTACCGAAGCAATATGATTACCGTAGCCGTATTCAATTCTCTTCATGGCATTTTCCATACTCTCATCAGAGGTAATATCAACGCATACACATTCTGATTTGATTGGGGGAAACGGATAGCCAGCTTTGTCAAGTCCGACAACACGATATTGTTCAACAAGCCTGTTGATTAACCCCGTTCCTATTAACCCGCTGCTGCCACTTACAATTATTAATTCCTTATTGGTGTTTCGGTCTCCAGTGTCCGTGTGCAAATTCTGTTGCTGTAAATTTTTGATGCTTGTTTCCATTATTTTATTTTTTCAGTTTAAAACAAAACAAGGGCCGGGATTTCGTATCCGGCTATTGTCTTATCATTCTTTTAAAATGGATCTGATAATCCACTTACCCTGATGAGTTTTTTGTTTACAAATTCCTGTATCCCTAACTCAGAAAGTTTGGTTCCGCCAAATGGCAGGTCTTCTTTGGTGCAGGTAGGAATGATTGATAAATTCCATTAGCTACTCATCATAACCAATAATTAAATCGTTTTTCACATCGTCCCACCCTATGGGCGTACCATGCCATTTTTCCTGCTTCCTCTTTTTGGAGCAACGAAGCCACAGTGCCTTTTAACGTAACAACATGCTCACAAATATTTACCGAAATATTCTTTGCATCAATAACAACATTGCGACCGAGTGCATTTTCTATTGCCTGCTTTTCTACAATACCGCTGTTAGCACTTGTAGTAATTTGGTTAAAAACCAGTTCTACTCCGGGAAGAAATTTAATAGTTTCTTCAGCAGCTTTACTTTGAAACTTCCGGTCAACTTCACCAGTAAGGGTAACCACACCGTTTTCAACTTCGACTTTTAAACTGTTGGCCGGGACTTCAACATTAACTTTCAAAGCATTTAAGATAGCAGTGGCGATTTCTGTGTCGCTTATTTTACTATCACTATATTTTACAGTAATTTCTTCGGCCACCGCTTTTACCCCTTTCACTTTTTTGGCAGCATTTTCAGCAGCCAGCTTTTTTGAATAAACGTCAACAACGCCCGTTAACGTAACAAGGCCATCTTTTACCGTTACACCAATTTCTGCCGGGTTTAGCATAGGCGTCCAACTGATTTCATCCTGCACAGCTTTTTGTAATTCTGCATTTGATTTCATTTTGTATGATTATAATTTGTAATTTTTTAAATTGTACCGTGAGAATCCGGATCTAATGCTTAGCTGAGTCGTTTTCTAAAATTTTCTTTCGCTCTTGATATTCTTCCTTCGTTATTTGATTTGACGCAAAACGCCTTTGTAAAATATCCAGAGGTGAGTTTTTCTTTTTTTTCTGGCCCGGAACATCCCATGGCGTTGCGAAAATCCAGATTAAAATAAAGATCCAGAAGAACCACCATAGAAGGTGCATTCCCCAAAAATGATAACCGTAGTAGAAGTGCATGATTTTTGTTTTAAATTGTTATTTAGTACTCTTAACTTATTTAAACATTAAGTTCTGAGATGGTATAATGTGTATTACTGAAGGCACGCCGGAGCGTATCTGTTTCAATCTCCTTAGATGAAATAATTTCCGCTTCTTTCTTTCCCAGGTCAACTGCTACAGATGTTACACCAGGCACACTGGATAATTTCTGTTTAACTGTTGAAACGCAGCCGCCGCAACTCATACCACCGATATGGTAAGTATGTGTAAGTGATTTTTCCATGACTTTTTTATTTTATTTGTTACAAATATTTTTAATTCTCCGGTTGCCCGTTTTAATTAATCTTTCTTTATTAATTGCATTCCGCATTTGGGGCATTTTCCGGGTTTGTCTGATTTTACTTCCGGGTGCATTGAGCATGTATAAATTCCTGAACTCATGTTTTCTTGTGAGCCTTGCTTTACGCTGTGAAGCAATAATTCATTTCGATTCATTTTTATTGTTTTGTTTTTAAGTAGTAATTAAAATTTATTTTTTTGTTTTTTCACTACGTACAATCTCTACAGAACATTTGTTCCTTTTTACCATAAATGCATTATCGAAATTCCTGATGCAGGAACCGCTTAGTCAGCAGAGTAGGTCTTACGCTTTTATTTCAGTTAAATGCAAAAGGACTGAAAGCCTCTATATCTGATTGATTTATCCATACTCTTTATAATTTTAATTGACATTAATGAATTATGAATGAGGCTACGATTGACCTTTACTTAACCTTCAGTAAATGTAGGAAGCCCTTCAATCTAAAGAATTGATGCAAATCAAGGCTGTACTTGTTTTTCATCAAGAGCTGATTGAGCCTTAGCGTACCTCATTTGAATGGCTGAGTTTGAAGCCCGGAATAAAGCAACCAAACTGGTTTGTAAGAAAACATTTTCCTAAGAAGAATATTTGAATTTTACATTTTCATTCCGGCATTAGGTTGGCACCGTTCTTAAAAATATATTAACTGTTTATAAGGCAAGCACAGCCGGTTACTATTATATCACCTGCCTTAAGGCCTGACTTTATCTCTATCAGTCGCCTGTTTCCATACCTGCCGATAGCGAGCCGGAATAAGGAGAAAACAAAAATTGCATGGAGGGATAAATACTGGTTACAAGCCCAACATGCAGCCGCAAATTTTGTGAGGGAATTCCCCGAAACTGTGAAAGATTCTTTAGATAAAAGAGAAGTACAGGCAATGTGATAACAAAACAACCATTACTAAAAACAGTCCGCATAAGATGACTACCAGGTTTTTTTGTAAAAGCATTTTAAAAATTATTTTTGTTTATGTTTATGTAGTAAAACATCATCTTTTCATTTACAGGTTTTTAAAATAAAATCTACTCTTTCTTCAGGTTTAAGTACGGGAAAATGTATTACGGGAAACGGTAATTTTATTGATAATTCATAGTAAAATAACTGCCGTCATTTTCTTTAAAAATTTGTTTTTGTAAAATGCCCTGCATCGTTAAATATTCTGTCACTTTGTATTTAATTTTTTTGATTCTGATGCCCAGCAGATATGCCTTTATCGTCATGGCGCTCGTGATAATAATTTGATTATTGTTTTGCGACTTTGATCTGTCATCAATCATTACATAATTTTTAGAGCCCAGGAAATTCAGAATGCCCGATTCAATATTCATCTTTAAGGAAATCGTCTTGGGAAATTCGCCCGGGCCTAATCCATACATGTTTTTAAAATCACCTGACGTAACAGACACCTTCACTTTTTGCTTCCGTGGGTTAATAGTAAATACCGAAAGCAACACATTAGATTCTTCAGGCTCACACCGGTAGGTAGTCGTATAGCTTGAGGTCAGGTTATTTGTTTCGTCATAGAACTTAGCCTGGATGCTTATGCGTAAGGTATTTCCGGATTGATTAATTTTTCCTGCAACATATTCCTGTTTACTCCCAAGTTTCCCCGAGCTATTAAAATTTTTCAGGCTTATCGTTTTTCCCTGTATCTGTTCTATAAACATTTCGCTTCCCTGGGCAAAAGCACAAACATGTATAAACAGTAAAAAATTCAGGTGTATTATAATCCTACAAACTATCATAATTATTATTTTTCATCATCATCTTTTTTTATTCCTGCTTTTCAATGAACCACCAAATAATCTGCATGATCATTACAATAGAGGTCACCCTTAAAAGCTTTTCGCTTTTATTTATAAACAGTTCTGCTCTCTATTCTTTTAAAAAATACCCAGATGAAAGAGTAAATATTTTTTTATTAATTCCCCTAACCGGTTTATCATATTAAATGCTCTTTCAAAAAAGGTATAACAGAAATGGCTAATCCTCTTCATAAGTAATAATAGTGCCCGTATTTGCCAGACCGCTTGTGCCTCTTATATCTGTTGAGGAATGGCCACTTACCCGACCCATTGCACTTCGACCCATAGAAGCAGCTAATAAAGCGGAAGAGTGTTTTTTCTTCTTTTTGACAGTTTCTTTTTGCTGCGCCGGCTGTACTTCATCTTTCGATCCAGTTGCGTTATCTTTTTTAATTTCATTATCCTGCATTTCCAGGTGCTGATGTGCTTCTGTAGCTACCATAGCACTTTTCCTGGAATGCTCCATTTCTTTATTCACCTGCATTTCAAATTCTTCAGCAAAGGAATTACAAACGCTTGCATTTAACTCGCTGATCTGTTTAGACCACGCACTTCCTAAACTTATTAATTCTGCTGCTGCGCGGGAGAGGATGGCACATTCATCCTGATGAATACCGTAATTTTTATTTGTGGATTCCCCGGCAATTTCCATAGTCTCTTTAGCACAGGCTCGGCAGGCTTCAGCGCATTCCCTGCAATGCTCCATTCCCATGTTTGCATGCTGTTCGCATTTTTCAGCACAAGCGTTACAAATAGCGGCGCACAGCTCACATATTTGAGGTGAGTAAGCGCTTCCTGAAGTCATTAACTCTGCTGATGCACGGCAAATGACGGCACATTCCAGATCGAGCCTGATGCACTGTGTAAGATGTTGCACTTCTTTTTCTTCAAGGCATGCAACTGCGCAGTGATTACATTCTGTTGCACATTCGAGACAGGCATCTATGCATTTTTGATATTGTTGATTAGTCATAATGTTTATTTTTTAGTTTGTAAAAATTTTTGCGAACAAATTTCATATAGCCTTTGCTATTTGTTCGCTAACCAATTCTAATGGTTTTATAAAGATTTGAAGTTGTTATCAATCTTCTTTCTTCTTCGACATACCTCAGCCGTATAAGCGTCTTGTTTCGCGGCGGTGAATGAATAAAGAAAAGGTTTAATTTAATTTTCATGATTTATTTCACGGTTTATCCATATCCTTTTCAAGAATTGCTTTTTGGTCCAGGTACTGCTCTTTTGTGATTTGCCCTGAAGCGAAATGCTTTTTTAAAATATCAATAGGTGAGTCTTTCTTTCTTTGCTGGCCCGGAATGTCCCAGGGCGTTGCGAAAATCCAGATTAAAAAAAAGATCCAGATGAACCACCATATAAGGTGCATTCCCCAGAAATGGTAACCGTCATACATGTGCATAATTTTAGATTTTAATTGTTAGTGAATATTCATTTGATTTTAATGCCATCTTAAATTGTTTAAGCTATAACCTCATCAATGGTATAATGTGTTTTGCTTAAAGCTTCCTGAAGCGTTTCTGTTTTTATTTCTTCTGATGAAGTGATTTCCGCCTGCTTTTTGCCGAGGTCCACGTTAACGGATGTTACTCCTTTTGCTGCAGACAGTTTATTTTTTACGGTTGCAACACAGCCGCCGCAACTCATTCCACCTACATGATAGGTGTGTGTGATTAATTTTTCCATAACTTTTTATTTTATTTTGTTTTTTTAATAATTTTTAATTCTCACAATTTCTACAGAACACTTTGCATGTAATGCCACCGCCTGGGAAACTGAGCCAAGCAGAAAACGTGTGTGTCTTGAACAGATTCCATGATGTAAATTAGGGAATCTGATGCTGTACAAAAACATGGAAGACTCTTACAAAGGAATGATTTACAAGTGCAGAGGTCAAGCGAAAGGACTGGCTGACTTGGGACGTTTCAAGGAAGGGAACTGAACTTCCGCAGACGACTTTCAGGAGTAGTT
>JBBQWJ010000080.1:0-12497 GCA_038210685.1 Chitinophagales bacterium
TTTTTTTTTGCCTTGTTGCCAATTTTTTAAAATTTCCACGCTGAAGCCAATCTCAATCCTCTTCAATCAGACCAAATTAAAAATTATCGTTTTTTGTTCGTTTACTGCAACGGTTCTTCTATCATTTTGCCTTTAAACTGCATCAATAATAAACCCAGGAATAAGATGACCGCGGCTGCCAAAAGTTCTTCGTTTATGTAAGGAATGGAGGTATGACTTAAATCGCCAATTCCCTGTAGCAAAAGGAATACTTCATTAATGATAATTCCTGCTACAAAAATGATCACTCCTTTTTTCCTGGTATTCGTGATGGCGAAATAATTGAAATTGATGCTGTAAGTGGTAATGAAAAGTGATACGACACCAAGCAATACTAAATGAAGGTATCCAATTACAATAGGCCTGAAACCATAAGTGAGGTAGCTTAAAGAGGGTATTGCCGAAGCAGCTTGTAGTAATAGTTTTAGCGTATAAGCAATAGCACAAAGGAAAAATAAAGTTTGCGTAAACCTGCCAAATTGTGTTTTTAAATAGGCCAGCCGTTGCCTTATTGATTGCAAAATAATACCCCAGGCCACCAATTGCACAATTCCTGCGAGCGCTACTAAAACATATACCCACAAAGGCATTGGTATCCAAAGTGCCGATAATAAATAGGCCGGAATACAAGCCGATACAAACAGGTAAAAAGCAATCCGTAATTTCTGTTGTGGAATTCCATAGTTCACCAAACCATAAGTAAGTAGTCCCATGCAGGAAAATAAAAACCAGCCATTGTATTGGAAGTGAAGAAAGAAATAAATGCACGCAACATATAAATCCTGGAAAGTACTTTTCGTTACCATAAGGAAAGCTAATGTGAAGGTGCCTACAGAAGACAATACATTAAAAAAGAGCGAGGCTTTAAAAAACAAATTTTCAACGGATTGTGGAATTTTATTCAATTCTTTCCAAAAGGTAAAGGCAAAAGCGTATCCTGAAAAAACTGAAGCTGTAGAAAAAATAATAGAACCTGTAGCATACCCTTCGAAAGGAAACGTCAATAGCATTCCATAAGCCGAAATAAGATTGGCCCACAAGATCCATCTAAACTTTTTGAAAGCATCCCTTCCTGTTTTATCTGAAAGAAATTTTACCATCAACGCCATTAACGCCAGTGTTACCCAGCCGGAAAAAGCAAAATGTGAATGAGCATGCAAAATGAATTTCTGATCAATGAAGGGTAAAGAGTAGGCGATCTTATAACGTAAAATACTGCCTAAAACAGCAACCAGCAGTAGATTGAAAAAAGAAATTGAAAGCCATTTTTGTAACGAACGATCCATTTTAGTAGTAAAGTAAAAGTACAATAATTTTTAATCGTATAACTGAAGTCATAATTGCGTTAATAATAACCCGTTGGCAAAGTTAATTTGATTGTCCAGGCATAACATAATTATGTCTCGACTACATATACACCATATTTTATTACTAATAGTAATTGATGTCATGTACTTTTCACTGTTTGCAAAGATTAGAAGAAAAGGGATAAATTATTTTTTTTTGAAAAATGCAATTGATTAATGTGCTGGATACAACTCTTCATGTTCCTGTGCCCTGATTATTCCGGTAGTAATCCAAATAAGCCCTGCAGCCATCAATATGGCACAATAAAATAAAATAATATTAGCGCTTTTTATCGGCTCTACATTCATCGCTTCAAGGCCCTGCATCATCAAAACAATTTCCTGCACAATAAAACCAGTTACAAAAATAATAAAGCCAATTCCGCTTACATGCCCACGAAAACGATGGATAAATTCATTAATATACCCCAGGATAAAGAGGCTGATAATACCAACAAATGAAAGGTGGAGGTAGCCAATTATTACAGGCCGGTAACCATACGCAAAATGGCTCAAAAACGGCAAAGTGGAAAGTGTTTGAAGTACAGTTTTCAAAATAAATGCGGTAGCTGCCAACGCCCAAATCCATCTTGTAACTGAACTGAATTTTATTTCTTTACTTTTCTTAAAAACCGAAAGTATATTGAAAAAATATACCAATGTCAATAATTGTACAAAGGCTGAAATAGTGGCGATCCAATGAAGTACAAAAGGAAGCCGAAGCCATAAAATTGATAAAAAATAAGTTGGCACCACGGTAATAGCCATTATTATAAATAGCCATTTGCTCAATATAGCAAAACGAAATAATCCAAGCCTGTGCATATAAGAAAAAAATACGCCAAAGCATACAAATAAAAACCAACCGTTGTACTGAAAATGCATAAAAAAATAAACGGAAGCAAAATAAAGATCCTGTATCATAATATGGTTCGCCATGAGGTAAGCAAGCATAAAAGCGCCTAAAGAAGAAAACGCCCAAAGTATTAAAGCTGTTTTAAGCCAGCTGCGTGAAAAGCCGCCATCTAATGTTTTATTAATATCTCTCCAATAAAAAAAAATGAAGAAGTAAGAGATTATAATAGTAATTGTAGAAAAAGTAATAGACCAAAATGCATATCCCTGTATAATAAAAGAGACTAACATGGCGTAAGAAGCAATAGCTTCTGCAATTAAAATCCAATTATATTTTTTATAGTTGGTTTGTACATTATTTCGAATCAGGTAACGTACCATCAAAATCATAAGTGCCATAGCTACCCATCCTACAAATGCAAAATTTGAATGCCCATGCATCAAATATTTTTGATTTACCGCAGGTAAGGCAAAATTAATTTTATAACGCATGGTAACGCCTGCTAGTGCTACCACACAAAAATTGATCAAAGCAATTTCTATCCAACGTTTGGTATTAAAAGTATAAGAATTCATAAAGCAAATTAGGTTGACTTTATTTAAAATTGTAAGAGTGTCAAAACTAAACATCTTTAGTATAAAATTTCTTAGCTTTTTTGTCAAATAAGGACAAATAGAGTCTTTTACCTGATGAAAATCATTGAATATCTTCTCCTTTAATGACGAGGCTCATAAATTGAGATTACACTCTATTGTAATATTGTAATGTAAAATTGAAACTTTTACAGTTATGAAGAAGATAATCATTTTCCTTTTCTCGGTTTTCTCAATGACATATTTTGATATTTCCTGTGGCAGATCGGGTAATAAGACAAGTACTGAACAAGTAGCTACTACACCTATTTCAGATACCACACAGAATGGTAATCCTTCATATGATTCCAACCGCGGAGATGGGAAATTTAATGATGTGCAGATCAGTGATAAGTTAGAAGAAGCCAAGGCAGATAAAGGTGAAAAAATATATGAGTTGAAATGTTCGGCCTGTCATAAATTAACCGATGAAAGATTAGTAGGACCCGGATGGAAAGGAGTTACTGAAAGGCAAACACGCACATGGATTATGAACTTTGTGACCAACACAGATGAGATGATTACCAAAGATCCAAAAGCCCAGGCGATGCTTGAAATTTGTATGGTGCGTATGCCTAACCAGGGTTTAAGCGATGATGATGCGCGAAATATCCTTGAATTCATGCGTAAAAATGATGGTGTAAAATAGGTTTTTCGTTGTTTAAATATACCACTGGGTTGGGTAAAAGGTTTTTATATCCAGATTTTTCTGGTCATTTTTTAATAAATTTTTTAATTGACAAAATTGATTTTTCTCAGAACACCAATTATTTGTTTTTAATTATTTAAACGGTTCTTCTTTTTTTCACTTAACCAAATTACATTTTATGAAAAAGATTTTATTTCCACTTCTATCACTTTCAGCAATCATTTTGCTAAGTGTTTCAGGATGCAAGCCCAAAAACACTGCTGATGCCATCAGTGGCGATGCTGCTCAAAGAGTCTATGTAGCTCCAGGAAAATACGATGAGTTTTACAACTTTGTTTCCGGTGGTTTTAATGGTCAAATGGCGGTTTACGGATTGCCTTCAGGAAGGCTTTTAAAGATTGTGCCTATATTCGGTGTGTTTCCTGAAAACGGCTATGGGTACAGTGAAGAAACCAAACCGATGCTAAACACCTCTCATGGTTTTATTCCCTGGGACGACCAGCACCACCTGGAACTATCTCAAACCAATGGCCAAATAGACGGCCGGTGGATTTTCGCAAATGCCAACAATACACCACGTGTGGCGAGGATAGATCTGACCACTTTTAAAACTGCTGAGATACTTGAATTGCCCAATAGTGCTGGCAACCATTCTTCGCCTTTTATTACCGAGAATACCGAGTATGTAGTGGCGGGCACACGTTTTGCAGTTCCGATGGATAACCAAAATGGGGATGTGCCGATAAATACCTATCGAAAAAATTTTAAAGCTTCCATCAGTTTTATCAGTGTTGATAAAGATTCCGGTACCATGAAGGTTGCATTTCAATTAAGGGTACCCCCTGTTGACTTTGATTTAAGTCATGGAGGTAAAGGCCCCTCACACGACTGGTTTTTCTTTTCATGCTATAATACAGAGCAGGCAAATACTTTACTGGAAGTAAATGCTTCCCAACGTGATAAAGATTTTATTCTTGCTGTAAACTGGAAAAAATTAGAACAGTATGCTAAAGAAGGAAAAGGAAAAACAGAAGCAGTAAAATATGCGCATAATGTGTATAATGAAAGTACACACTCGGGCACTTCCACTATGGAGAACCAGGTCACTGTTTTGGACGCTAAAGATTTAAAAGATGTATGTTATTTTATTCCATGTCCCAAATCACCCCATGGCTGCGATGTAGACCCAACTGGTGAATACATCGTGGGAAGTGGAAAATTAGCCGCACTAATACCTGTATTTAGTTTTGAAAAAATTATAAAAGCAATCGCTGACAAGAAATTCATAGGAGATTATGATGGGATTCCCGTTATAGAATATGAAGCTGCATTATACGGGGAAGTGAAAAAGCCAGGCCTTGGGCCTTTGCACACAGAGTTTGATGGCAGGGGCAATGCTATTACTACTATGTTTGTTTCGTCAGAAATTGTAAAATGGAATATCAAGGATTTAAAAATAATTGACCGGGAACCTACATATTATTCCCCCGGCCATTTGTGCATTCCTGGCGGAGATACAAGGAATCCCAACGGCAAATATGTGATTGTTTATAATAAAATTACTAAAGACAGGTACCTGCCTACAGGGCCTGAACTTGCGCAGGCAGCTCAGCTTTTTGATATAAGCGGTGATAAAATGAAATTGCTTCTTGACTTCCCAACAGTAGGTGAACCTCACTATGGACAAGCAGTTGAGGCATCGCTTATTAAAGATAAATCTGTCAAATTCTTTAAGATTGAAGAAAATAAAAATCCTTATGTGACAATGGGAGAAAAAAATGCGAAGGTGGTGCGCAACGGAAAAAGGATAGACGTTTATATCACGCAGATACGCTCACATTTTGTACCTGATAATATTGAAGGAGTTAAAATGGGGGATGATGTATATTGGCATGTAACTAACCTCGAGCAGGATTGGGATGTACCTCACGGATTTGCCATTAAAGGAGCAGCCAATACAGCCGAGTTGCTGGTGATGCCGGGCGAAACGCAAACACTTTACTGGACACCGGAAAAACCGGGTATGTATCCATTCTATTGTACCGATTTTTGCAGTGCTCTTCACCAGGAAATGCAGGGATATGTGAGGGTTTCCCCTGCTGACAGTAATGTACCGCTTACTTTCAGTACTGGCACCAATATGCCGGATTCTACTAGTACGCCGCCACTGTTAACGCAATAAAAAAATAACAAAAACCAGGAAGGTTTTTTGGAAAGATTGAATATTTAGTTCTTCAAAAAGGCCTTCCTTGTTTTAACTATATTGATTCATTTAAAAAAAATTTATCATGAAAAAGATAACTTCCTTATTTATAATATCCCTGTTTTTAGGGAGCATTTCCTGCAACCAGGGAACCACTGCTACAAAGGGTGACACTACTACTTCTGCTGAAACTGTGGCGCCGGTCGCCGGTGGCCAGGAAAATGTTAAGGACGATCAATCAGAAAAAGATATTGTAAAAATGGCTGTGTCCTCTAAGGATCTCACCACGTTGGTGGCAGCATTAAAGCAAGCCGACCTGGTTACTTCCCTTTCCAATGCGGGTCCGTTCACGGTTTTTGCGCCTGTTAATTCTGCCTTTGACAAATTACCTGCCGGAACAGTTGATGGCTTAATGAAAGACGATAAGAAAAGCGACCTGCAAAATATTTTACAGTATCATGTTGCCCTGGGTGGCCTTAAAGAAGATAGTTTTAAGGATGGGCAAATCCTGGGGATGGCCAATGGGGATAATGTAACAGTGAATGTAAAAGACGGAAAAATAACACTGAACAATTCGGCGCATATCACTGCAATGGTACAGGCATCTAACGGCATTATATATTTAATTGATGAGGTATTGATGCCTCCGGCTAAAAAATAACGACATATAGTACACGTAAAAAATTGAGTCATGAAAAATAAGAAGTTACCCGGATATGCAAGATTGCTTTTGGTTTTGTGCAGTATCATTATTTTCGCAGTTTTATACTTTCCTTTTTGGCAAATTCAACTTTCTGCACCGCAATATCCCGAAGGCTTAGTATTGCTTATTTATGCAAACAAACTGGCTGGCAACGTAGATATCATCAATGGATTAAACCATTACATTGGCATGAAAACTCTTCACACCGCCGACTTTTTTGAATTTACTATTCTTCCCTATATCATTGGTTTTTTTGCTTTAGCGCTTTTGGTTACAGCGATAATCGGAAAAAGAATCTGGCTCAATATTGTATTCGTTCTATTCGTTTGTTTTGGCGTCATAGCCATGATTGATTTCTGGAGGTGGGATTACAACTATGGGCATAACCTAAATCCAGATGCGGCCATTGTAGTTCCCGGAATGGCCTATCAACCTCCCCTGATAGGGTATAAGCAATTACTCAATTTCGGTGCTTATTCCATTCCTGATGTTGGTGGGTGGATGTTCATTGGTGTTGGAGTTATTTTATTGGCACTGGTCGTTTTAGGATGGAAGTCTAACGTCAATTTTAAAAAAAAATTAAAGTCAACAGGTAGCATTTTGCCTTTCCTTTTTCTTTTGCTGATGAGTTCCTGTAAAGCACAAGTGGAACCAATCATAGTTGGTAAAGATCATTGCGATTATTGCAAGATGCCATATAACGACAACCGTTTCGGAGCTGAAATAATTACCAGCAAAGGAAAAATTTATAAGTTTGACGATGCACATTGCGTGCTTTCATTTTTACATGAACCAACATTTAATAATGAAAAATCTTACACCGTTTATTTTGTTGACTTTTCGGGTAACCATTCCTTAATCCCGGCAAAAACTTCTTACTTTTTAAAAAGCGATGCGCTCAGAAGTCCGATGAATGGAAACATTGCAGCTTTTGATAATGAGGACAGTCTGCAGTTAATGAAAGGTAAATACCAGGGAACTCAATACAGATGGCATCAATTAATTCAATAATGAAAAAATCAATTTCCATAATATTCTTCATATTCGTTCTTGGTTGTGGTTCTACATTTGCCAATATTCATTATGTAGGCACTAACGGGCAATTTCATTCGATCCAGGAAGCTATAAATAGCTCGATAAACGGAGATACTATTTTAGTAGCACAGGGCATTTACAAAGAAAAAAATATTGTTATAAATAAATCTCTTGTTTTGATAGGAGATCACTATCCTGTTCTGGATGGTGAGCGCCAATTCGAGATCATTTCCATAAAAGCGGATAATGTTACCATAAAAGGTTTTAAATTGATTCATTCAGGTATTTCAAGCCTGATAGATATTGCAGGAATAAAAGTATATACAAGAAAAGCGGTTACCATTTCTGACAATATTCTTGAAGGAACTTTTTTTGGTATCTATTTGGAAAAATCAGTCAATTGCCTGGTTGAGAATAACAAACTCACTGCTTATGCCTCTACTGATCAGAGGAGCGGAAACGGTATCCATTGCTGGCAATGCGACAGCATCCGCATCATAGGCAATTCAGTAACCGGGCACCGGGATGGAATTTATTTTGAATTCGTTACCAACTCCGTGATTTGGAGAAATAAATCCATCAATAATTCACGTTATGGATTGCATTTTATGTTCTCGCACAATGATGCATACATCTCAAATATATTTCAAAACAACAACGCGGGGGTTTCCGTTATGTTCTCTCACGGCGTAAAAATGTTTAATAATTATTTTGAGGATAACTGGGGCGATGGATGTTATGGGATCTTCTTAAAAGAGATTACGGATAGTTATATATTGGGAAATAAATTTTTACGGAATACAACAGGTATTTCAATGGAAGGCGCCAACAGGGTAATGGTTGAGAAAAACGAATTCAGTAAAAATGGCTGGGCATTAAAAGTGGATGCCAGTTGCATGGATGATACAATTACACACAATAATTTTTTGGGTAATTCTTTTGATATTGCCACCAATGGCACCCTGGTGCTTACCTGCTTTGATCATAACTATTGGGATAAGTATGAAGGATATGACCTCACCAACGATAAAATAGGTGATGTGCCTTATCATCCGGTAAGTATGTTCTCAATGATAGTGGCAGAAAACCCTACGGCCATGATCTTGTTTAGAAGTATTATGGCTACTTTGTTTGATAAAATTGAAAAAATAATCCCGGGGATTACGCCGGAAAACTTAGTAGATCATTATCCATTTATGAAACCTTTGAAAATATGATTATCGCTAACAACGTAACAAAAAAATTTGGAAAACTGGTTGCCCTGAATAATGTATCCGCTACCTGTAATAATGGAGAATGCATTGCTTTAATAGGTCCAAATGGCAGTGGGAAAACTACATTAGTAAAATGCATTCTTGGTATGGTAGTGCCTGATAGCGGATTTATCACATTTAATGATAAGAATATTTTGCACGACTGGTTATATAGAGAACATATCGGATATATGCCGCAAATTGGCCGTTATCCCGAAAATATGACCATTGGCCAGATACTGAATATGATGAAAGACATCAGGAGAACAAAACATTCTGATCAGTTTGATGAAGACTTAATTAATGCTTTTAAGATCCCGGACCTGCTTGGAAAGCGAATGAGAACTTTGTCGGGCGGCACCACTCAAAAAGTAAGCGCATCATTGGCTTTCTTATTTAACCCGGATGTGCTCATATTGGATGAACCCACTGCCGGGCTGGATCCATTGGCATCGGAAATTTTAAAGGAAAAAATAATCTCCGAAAAAAAGAAAGGAAAATTAGTGATTATCACTTCGCATATATTGAGTGAACTGGATGATTTGGTAACACAGGTAATATATATGCAGGACGGCAATTTATTGTTTCATAAAAGTATTGACCTGCTTCGCAAAGATACCGGCGAAGAAAAACTTTCCAAAGCGATCGCAACAGTAATGAAATCAAAATGAAAAAAATGAGAAAAATAATAAAATATGTAATAGCAGATATTCTTAGGAACAAAATTGTGATCGCCTATACATTATTGCTGCTGGCGATTTCATTCACCGTATTCAACCTGCAGGACAACAACACCAAAGGCCTGCTGAGTTTAATGAATATTGTTTTGATCATTGTTCCGTTGATATGTATTATTTTTTCAACAATCTATGTTTATAACAGCACAGAATTTATTGAACTATTGGTAAGCCAGCCGTTGCAAAGGAAGCATATCTGGATAAGTCTCTATTCAGGGATGGCTATCGCATTAACCTTTTCTTTCTTTGTGGGCGTGGGTATTCCCATAATTATTTATTCATTTGCGCCTACAGGCCTGATATTGGTAGGAGTAGGATTGATGCTTACATTGATTTTCGTTTCCATTGCCTTATTGGCAGCAGTTTATACAAGGGATAAAGCAAAAGGAATTGGGATTGCCGTACTACTATGGCTTTATTTTTCATTGATATTTGATGGCCTTGTACTTTTCATTTTGTTTCAATTTGCTGATTACCCGCTGGAAAAGCCAATGCTTGTTTTAAGCGGGCTGAACCCGATAGATATGGGCAGGATTTTGATCTTATTAAAAATGGATGTATCGGCTTTAATGGGTTATACAGGTGCCGTTTTTCAAAGCTTTTTTGGAACCATCTCGGGTACCGTTATTACCATATTTGTATTGATGCTTTGGATTTTTGTACCGGTAGGTATATCATTACGAAAATTTAAAAGGAAAGATTTATAAGAAAATGGATTTAATTTTAACGAAGTTCTACCCTTCTTTAAATTCCTGTGTACTTATGATTCCAGTTGTGACCCATATCACGCTACCAAACAAAAATTGATCAATACAATTTCTACCCTTTGGTTGGTATTAAAAGCAGGATAACCCATAAATGTTAATGGGTTGAATTTATTAAATATAGAAATAGCTTCAAAACCAAAATACCTTTAGGATAAATTTTCTTACTTTCATGCAAGAAAGAACGAAAAGGACTTCAATATGATTCAAATCATTTGGTATTTTTGTCTTTTATGATGAGGCTCATAAATTGAGATTGCTCTCTATTTGTAATATTGCAAATTAAAATTTAAACATTTACCAGTTATGAAAAAAATGATTCTCTCCTTTTCGTTGATTTGCTCAATGACGTTATATATTATCTCCTGTGGAAGTCCCGGAAACAAAACTGATAATGCTTCTTCCGAAACTACTTCGTCAACATCTGATGCGGCTGCAGCAACAACTGATACTTCTAATAACAGTAATCCTTCCTATGATCCTAATCGTGGAGAAGGTAAATTTCATGATGTGAAAGTTGGTGATAAGTTAGATGAAGCGATGGCTGATAAAGGTCAAAAAATTTATGAGTTGAAATGTTCCGCATGCCATAAACTTACAGATGAAAGATTGGTAGGGCCGGGATGGAAGGGGGTTACCCAAAGGCAAACACCAACATGGATTATGAACTTCGTGACTAATACTGATGAGATGATCACTAAAGATCCCAAAGCCCAGGCGATGCTTGAAATTTGTATGGTGCGAATGCCTAATCAAGGTTTAAGTGATGATGATGCCCGGAATATTGTGGAATTTATGCGTAAGAACGATGGCGTAAAATAATTTTTATTTTTTAGATATAAATGTAATCCAGGTGTCACTTTTGGTACCTGGTTTTTTTATTTTATTTCAAAAATAATTTCTGCTTTATAATTACTTATCAGCACAAACATTCTTTATTTCAATACATTAATAGCTACCCCAATTGCTTCTTATCAAATTATACTACGAGGTAAATTAAAGAATTTTCTGAAGAAAGGTCGGGACGCGTAAGCGACCTGAACCGTTACATGGACAATCGTTCAGGTCGGCGGGGAAAGCGCAACGACCGTATAAATCATTCACTGTTTTGCCCCTTACGAAGTATAGTATAAAGTTGTTTTGAAAAACCTGTGCTTTGTATTAGCTTCTATAAAATAAATGGAACGGAATAATTTTTTTCATTAAAGAAACAGTTGAATTTTATGTTCATGATAATAAAAGGTCTTTAATAATTTTATAAAAAGAGAAATTTTATTTGTTCAATAATACTTTTGACAGTAAAACAACAAATATCCGGATTTCTTATTTTGGTTTACTGCAAAGTTTTCTTTTCAAGAAGTTTCAAAATAATAATAGTTAACTTGAAAGAAATGATTAAACCAACAGAATCTGCAGTCCAATCAAGCAGGTCGAAATCCCTGCTGGGGACATAAATGTTTGTAAAAACTCAATAATAATCCCCGGAAAATTGCCGCTAAACAAATTCGTGTTTGATAATTGGTTTTTTGTTTTTTAGAAAAATGAGATTTGATAAAGGGAGGCAAAATAAAAATGTTCTTTCAATAATTTTAATAAAGTTTGGTGCTCCTGTGACAATTATTTCTGAATAAATACACATTGTGTTTTGAATAAAACGGATACTAATTTTTGAGAATAGCCGATTAGCAAGCGGTTATTATCTATCCTATAAAAATAAATAAATAATAAAAGTACTTAAATACTTTTATTAGAATAATTTACTTTACTTTTGTGTTTCATTTAATCAAAATAAAAAACAATTAAGATGGAAACATTACAGGAGCCGAAAAATATTCTAAACGTAACCTTGCTGGAGCCCAAATTAAAGCACCCTACTATTTTCGTAAGGTTTGATGAATTAATTTCCGGTGAAAGCCTCGTTCTTCACAATGATCATGATCCCAAACCACTGTTCTACGAATTATCCGCAGAAAGAGGACCTGTTTTTGAATGGAAATACCTTGAACAAGGACCTGAACTTTGGAGAGTAAAAATTACCAAAAAAGGTGGAGAGCAAGAAGATAAGAATATTCTTGATGCTACGTTATTACATCCCAGCGTAAAACATCAAACTATTTTTCAACGTTTTGATGCGCTCAAACCTGGTGAAAGCTTCACGTTACATAATGATCATGATCCTCGCCCTTTACGTTTCCAGTTAGAAGATTTAAAAGGAAATGTTTTCAGTTGGGAATATTTAGAGCAAGGCCCTGAATTATTCAGAATAAAAATTACTAAAAA
>JBBQWJ010000081.1:0-12286 GCA_038210685.1 Chitinophagales bacterium
GCAAAAGGAGTTATTACAAAATGAGTGGGAAAGTAGTTTACTGGATGTTTCTCTCCAAAAAAAGCAATTGAAAAAACTGGTGCAACAGGTTTTTTACCAGATGCTATATACTGGTAAAAAAATGAAGTTGCTTCTTTATGCAGACAGCCTGTATAGTTCATTTTATACCAAAGCTGCATTAAGACTTGAAAAAGGAGAAAGCAATATCCTGGAAAAAACAAGTGCGGAAACGCTGTTAGGCCAGATAAAGATCCAGGCAGATCAGCTACAACGGGATTCAGCCATACTTCAATTACAATTCGGCTTGTTATTAAACAGTAATCAGCCTTACTACCCTATAGACGAAAATGATTCAAAAGCAGTGGTTAATCTTCCGGACACTTCAACCCTGAGAGAACACCCCGAGATAAGAATCATGCTTCAGCAACAAAAAATTGCTATGGCTTCCTTACGGTTAGCCAAAAGCAAATTATTGCCTGATCTTGCTTTTGGCTATAACAATACCAGCATGAAAGGCACAGGTGCTGATGATAAATATTATACTGCTTCAAAAAGATTTAGCGCCGTACAGGTAGGAATTGGTATCCCCATCTTCAACAGGTCACAAAAAGCAAAGGTCAACAGTGAAAAAGTGAATATGATGTTGGCAGAAGGAAACTTTGATGCAGGTTTGCAAAACCTGGCAACTCATTACAACCTCGCTTTGGATAACTATAAAAAATACGCTGAGACAGTAAGCCATTATGAAAATAATATCCTCAATAATGCAGAACTTATTACCTCAACGGCTACTAAACAACTGGCGGCAGGCAATATCAATTACCTTGAATGGGTGCAGTTGATCAATCAATCAATTACTGTAAAAAGCGATTACCTGGATGCTATTAAGAATCTCAACCAATCCATAATTGATTTAAATTATTATTCAAACCAATAATCATCTTACAATGAAATATAATAAACTCTTTATCATCTTACTTTTGCTGTTGGCAGCATGTGGAGAAAAAAAACAATCCGAAGCTCCGGCTACTCAAAACCTTAGTGAAAATACAATAAGCCTCACTGATGTTCAAATGAAAAATGCAGGAATCGCTACAGCCAAAATGGAAATTAGGGAAATGTCATCCATACTAAAACTGAATGGAATGATAGATGTTCCTCCTCAAAATATGATATCCGTTAGTGTGCCAATGGGCGGATACCTGAAATCTACCAAATTACTACCGGGAATGCATATTACAAAAGGCGAAGTAATAGCTGTAATGCAGGATCAGCAATATATTCAGTTGCAACAGGATTATCTTACAGCAAAAGCAAAATACATTTTTTTAGAAAAAGAGTACCAGCGCCAGAAAGATTTAAATCAAAGCCAGGCAAGCAGTGATAAAGTCTATCAGCAGGTAGAATCAGATTACAGGAGCCAGCAAATATTAATTACTTCTCTTGGAGAAAAATTAAAGTTTGCAGGCATTAATGTTACCAGGATAAACAATGAAAAAATTCAGAGTAGTGTTAATATATATGCTCCCATATCCGGTTATGTTTCCAGGGTGAATGTAAATATCGGAAAGTATGTTGCTCCAACTGATGTATTATTCGAACTGATTGATCCATCGGATTTACACCTGGCTTTAAAAGTATTTGAGAAAGATTTAGATAAACTTTATATAGGGCAAAAATTAAAGGCTTATTCAAACAATCAACCGGAGAAAAAATATAATGGCACCATTATATTGATTGGCAGGAACCTTTCAGAAGACCATAATACAGAGGTTCATTGCCACTTTGAAACGAATGATAAATACCTGGTTCCCGGCACTTATATGAATGCAGATATTGAAGTAAAAAATAAAAGATCTTATGCTTTACTGGCAGATGCCGTAGTCCGTTTTGAAAATAAAGAATATGTTTTTAAAGCAAAAAATAAAAATCAATTTGATATGACGGAAGTAACTACAGGAATTAATGAAAATGGGTACATTCAAATCACTTCCCCGCTTAATGAGGATTTTACTAATGAAAATTTTGTAGTTCAGGGTGCCTATTCACTATTAATGATGTTGAAAAATACAGCAGAATAAGGTAGCTGTTCGGAGCCCACTATATAAGTAACGGCGAAATAATTGGAGAGGATTATAAGAGGGTGGGTTTGTTGTGGTGGCACTGAAATTACAATTGACAATGTTAAAGATCCGTATTGTTTAGGTAATTACATAGAAATTACAAAAATCGCAAGATGGTAAATGTGTACGTTGTATCACAAAGTTTTGCCCTGCAGTGAAGTGCAAGAATTTACCATGCAATGAAAATAAAAATCATCGGTATTTGTTGCTTTACTGTTCTTTCACTCTCAATTTGCGTTAAGAATTTTAGAATTAAATCCCACTAATCTTAAAAATTGTCTGAATCAGGATTTTCAAGTTCAAAAGATTTTGGGATTAAATCCTGCTAATCCACAAATCCTGTTAATCCTGATTCAGACAAAAAGATATAAATCCCTATACCACCACCTCCTCTTCATTCAATCCATATAATTCATACATGGCTTTTTTTACACAAAAGAAATTGTCTTGCATCAGCTTTAAACATTATAGCAACACCGGTTATTAAAAACTCAGATTTTAGACTAACTGGAGGTATGTTCTTTGACGGTTGCTATTAAAGACCCGATGTCAAAAGGTTTTTTTAGAATAGCAGTGGCTTTTACTCTTTTACTTATTTTTTCAATATCTGTTACCGCTGAAAACAGAATAATAGGTATATGGTCTGTTTTTTTATTTTCGCGTATAATATTTGCAGCCTCTTCCCCGCCGATATTTGGCATCCACAAATCCATTAAAATTATATCAGGTTTAATTTTCTCAATATCTTCAATAATATTATCGCAGCATTCAACGGTTTGAACTTCATAATCCTCAGAAGCCAGGATAAGCCTGCAAATCTTTAATATTTCAACATCGTCATCGTATATTAATACGCACTTTTTATCTGGCATAACGTAGCGGTTTTGGGGTAATACGAATTTGCAATATTAGACCAAAAATCAAAGCAAATTTAAAAAGATAATAAAGAATTTATTTTTTTAGTTAGCAGGTAACTCCCAGGCATATTTTCCTCGTTTCCTGTGGAAAATAAAAAATAAATTTTTGGCTTTTTACCCGGCTGAAATCAATAACAACTTGTTAATACGTGCAAGAAGAAATATCTTTTTTTTAGTTTCGAGAATCAGATTTGTTAATCCTTTAATACACTCCTATGAGAATACTTCTGATGGCATTTCTTTTTACCACATGTAGCGTGGATGCACAACCCGCCTTTAATTTTACGGAGACAACCAATTCAACGTTTACGAATGGTTCTTATCACCAGGATATTTCTTTTAAAGCTCACCGTAAATTGTATCAGCGAAATATGGGAATGATCATAGGGCTGCAACGCGGAAAATACACTTCACTGGAACTTGGCGGAGAGGCGCACTGGAGAAAAATTAGTTTTCTGCAGCCTCACATTTTTGGCGCTACTGCCAACCTCGCGTATAACCCCGGAAGGAATATTCTTGGATACCATGCCGGCGTATGGATGAAAAGCGGACACGTAAACCTTACCTACGGCGCCGATGTAAATTATTTCACCGACTTCAACAACCGGCAGGGCTTTGGCATAGGGCCTTCTGTAGGTTTCCGGTTGTTTGGTTTGCACCTAATAAACGGTTACAACTTTATATCAACCAAAAGCACGAAGAGCATGGAGGCGCCTTTGCCGGTAAACACTTTTTATATGTCGTTGCGCTATTATTTCCCGGTAAAAAATGAATTTACCTGGGACCGGCAAACTATGAAAAAGAAGAGAGCACGCAAAAAAGCACGGCTGAAAAGAAAAAAGGAAAGGAACATACAGGATGAAAAGAAAAGTAGTGATCACAAAAAATGGAAGTTTAAACTTCCATTTTCAAAATCGTAGTAAACAAACTTTTATTGAAGATTTTTATTTTTGATTTCTCCGAAGCATGATCTATCAATTCAAATTTTCTTCACTTCAATATTCCTGCATTCAGCAACAAGCATTTACCTTTCACTCTTCTTTTAATTCAACGGCTCAATGGATAAGCTGGTATATTTTTCTTTTTTATTGTATTCAATCACCATAAAATGGCCTTCTTTGGCTGGAGCTACATAGGTGCGAATGTTTCCAGCTTTATGAGGTATGGTACGAACTACTTTCTTGCGGGCCACATTATAGATCATAATGTTCTTCAGATCATCAGCAACTACATAAGTATTTCTAGATTCAGGATTACTAAGATCATAATAATTCCTGTTGTCAAGGCTACTATAATCAGAGTTCGCTTTTTCAAATCTGGAATTAGCGCAATCTATAGTGTAATCATAGGTCAGAACCCCTTTGGGCGATAATTTCATCACGATGGCGTCGGTAGTTTTGCATTTGGTGGTTCCGGCAATTCCCAGGATCATAGGAGGCAAAAGAATCGTGGGGATGGAAATTATGCTGGCCGCAATAGCACCAATTTTCACTCTTCTTATCAGTTCTGAACCTACAAAATAGGTATTGCCGTTATAGTCCCTGAATGCCTCTGATAAGACCATAAAAGATTTTGCATCGGTTACATATCCTTTTGTATTTATGGCGGGTTGCTGTGATCCATCTTTCCAGTACACAAAAGTTTGCTTGATGTCTTTTTTTGAATGGCCGTTAATGCTCATGGTATAAAGACCGTCATAAGGCCCGGTGGTAAAGTTCTTAGCAGTAAGAATATGATTTCCGTATCTTGAGTTAATAACCTTTCCACATAGATAGGGGTTGCCGGTAACAGGGTCGTTTCCAAAAGCCATGAGCGTTAAAGCGCGACCATCATTATCCTCCATTTTTATTTTCGGGTAGGCTGCACCGTTATCAAAATTAAAGCCTGAAAGAGAGCCGCCTCCTTCGATATATTTTTCTTTTTCTTTTTCAAGAAGGTATACATCCGCTTTTGAAGTAAGCAAGGCAAAATCCTGTTTGTCCTCAATTTTCTTTTTCCATAATTGGGAACCCTTAAAATCAAAAGCCACCAGGTTACAACCGTTTGCATCCCCAAAAAAAAGAACGAACCCTTTTCCTGAAACATTTTTTAGTTGAATCTTGTGTTTCAGGCTTCCGGAATATTCATAGCCGTTGCGTGTCCAGCCATTGCCCGTGCCCTGCAGGGTAGATTCGACATCGGCAGGTATAGAATTTACTTTGAGGATCTTTCCGTCAAGTGTCACAAATTGGGTAACCACATCGTCTTTATTTTCATTATTCTTCGCTTCCCTTATTCTTTTAAAAACTTTCCCCTTAACTGTGCTTTTTACATAAGCAAGGCAAAGCACATCCTGGTCAAATGCCACAGATTTCAGCTCTAACCCAATATCCCTGAAATTGATGGTGCCGATATCATTAAGGTTTTCATCCATCAGGGCAATTTTGTAATTGAAAGAATCTTCACTCGCCTGCTCCAGGCGTGTGAATACCAGGTAACCTACCAGTGTATTATCCTGGATAATAGCGCGTGTTTGCGTTTCAATATCGTCACTTACCTCTTTAATTATTTTCGTTTGGGCATTGGCGCCAAAAATAGCGATGCATAATACAAGAGCCAGTAATGGTTTTTTCATCGAAATTAAATTTAGTTATTAAGAATTATTTTTTAAAGTGTTCGGCAAATTCACAATACATGCTGAAGGGATAAGCATCGAGGTATTCCCTGGCAGAAGAAACCTCTGCTTTGCGGTTGTTTTCACTATCAAAATTGAGCGAGTAAAACAAAATTTTTATTCCTTTGGCATCAGGCGGCATATTACTCCAGAAACTTTGGCCTGCGCCTGCCTTACACAATTCCTCCAGTTTATCAGAGGGTACCTGCTCCAGGAAGTTTTGCAATTCGTAATAGTTTTTTGAAATGTATTCTTTGGGTTTGATACCTACGGCATTAAAGCGGTTCAATTGTTTGTTTGAATAATACAGTCCTTCCATCACATTGTACATCATAAAATCATACCATGGATCGGTGTTCCCTTTATCTTTTTCCAACAGAATACGGTATAAACATTCTGTGAGGCTTTGATTGTCGTAGATGTTCCATATAAGCATTTTATTGGCCTTCTCTTTTATACCGGCAGGTATTGGATGCAAGCTTCCCATAATATTGATCTTGTCTTTGGTTTTATCATAACGCTCCACGCAATCCGGATGTGTCTTTAATGAATCAGCAAGGTTCCCATTGCTTTGGAAATTATAACTGTGCGAAGACAAACCTTTGGTGTGTTTCAGGAACCAGTTATCTTCCAACGGAATATTATAGGCAGCAAAATAACTTTTAACCGGTTTTTTTAATGGCATCTGGTATTCATTATCTGTACTGTCGAGTCTTAAAAAAAATTCAGGATCAAAAGAAATATGGCTGTTTTTTAAAAGAATTAGGGCCAGGGAATCCGCATCACTTTCGTGGTAACGGCTGTGCCTGCTGCGGTCAAAAGTGAAGGTTTCCAGCACTTTTTTTAAGCGCGTAAGCCTTTCGTATTTTGAATCAAGCACAGATTTCATAGAATTCTTAAACTCGTCGGAAGTAAGCCAAACAGCTCCTTCTTCCATAGAATTTTCCGCATGGTTCAAAATGTTATGGGAAAGTTCATGCGCAATGGCCAAAGCAAGTTCTTCGCGGTTTTGAGCAAAGGTGATCATTCCAAGGTTTACAGCTAACACGTTTTCGCCTAAGGCATACGCGTTTACTGAGGGGCTCCTGTCGATCAATAAAAGAGGTTTTTGTTTTACCAGTTGTGGGTTTGCCTTAGCAAGATCAGAAACGATGCTATTAATGTAATTGTAAATAGCTCCGTCATTGATATAATTATTAGCGTCAATGGCGTCGGTGATAAAATCCGTCCGGCTGTTCCAAAGTTCTTTGTATTTTTTTTGGGTTTCTTTATCCTTATATAATTGAGGGCATTTCCAGGCCTTTTTTAATGAATCCCTTTGATTGGCAAAAGAAAATTCAGAAAGATCATGATAAGAATAAACAGCATCGTTTTGAGCTGTAAGGTGGTAGGAGAAAAGTAAAATTGAAAATACCACAAGAATAGTTCTTATAAAAGCAGTCAGCATAATAAAATTCTTCTAAAGCGTTGGTTTAAGATATAACGTAATGATAATAATTTTATTATTATCCGTCTTATCCAAAATTAGAATTTGACATGTCTACTAATATTCTTGGAACTATTTTCTTTCTAAAATATAATCATAACCATTTATGTGATGGCAGTTGCTTTGTTGAATTTTTAAAAGGTATAGCTCTTGCCCCAATATCTCAATTGTGAAAGGATAAATAAACTTTTGTGATTAAAACTAAAAATCCATAGCGGTGTATGCCATGGATTTTTTATATTCTTAAAGAAAAAACTTCTATTTTTTAACCTGCTTCTCCATAAACAGGTACCTGTCATGATGAGTTTCAGGTTCAGCTTTTGAACTTACATTGATGTGCATTACCTCCACACCTTTATAGTTATCAACTGCAGGCCAGTGAGGAACGCCTAAGCCGTTTGGATTTCCTGTTTTAACAAAATTGGCAAAGAACATTTGCATGATGGTCGACACTACGTAATCTTCAGGCTGCCAGTCATACACCCGATTGGTAGAAAGATTGCCTAGTGCATATTCTATTTCTGAAGAATGAACCGCCCCGGTAGCTGGTGGTGCAGGTGGTGTTTTTTTTGCAGTGCTATCTTTTATAATTCCTCCTGCAAGCCCTGCCTGGGCATTGCCCATTTCAGGCCGCATTTCGGGGCGTGGCCTTTCAAAGAAATAACGATACACAGGTTTTTTGCCGGTTTTGCTGGCCTCATCACTCCACTTCCAGGTACTGTAAGCAATAAACAGGTCACTTGCCAGGGCCGTAGCCGCCGGTATCACTTCAGCATCAGTGGAAGCATGATACACTTTTAAGGCATCGTCTGCTTTGTCGCCATATATTTTCTTAACCGCATTTGTATAATTTGCTACCGTGGGTTTCTCAGAACCAAGCAGCATGTGATAATTCATTTCTGCAGAATTCCATCCTACCAGCAAAGGTACATGAGCCTGCTTGCCTTCCTGGAAAATCTGCAACGGCGACTGAGGGAAAAAATAACCGTCAACATCAACTGGAAAACTTCCATAATTCATTTTGGAAGTTGCATTCAACAAATCCTGTGCGGACATTGCACGCAAGGCTTCTAAAGAATTTTTTTCAATACTTTTTGCAAATTTATCACCGGCATCTTCTGCTTCTTTAAGAGAGGCAGTGGCCCTTAGGCCCAGCAATGATCCGCTTTCGCCAATAGCTCCTGCTATCAGGTTTTTTGATAAAGGCGAAGCCATTTGGGCACTTACGGAAAAAGAACCTGCTGACTCTCCACCAATAGTTATTTTATTCGGGTCTCCGCCAAATGCAGCGATATTTTCTTTCACCCATTTTATGGCTGCTGCCTGGTCGAGCAAGCCATAATTTCCTGATGCATGGTGCGGTGATTCTTTGGTAAGTTCCGGATAAGAGAAAAAACCAAAAACGCCTAGCCTGTAATTTACCGTAACTGACACAATGCCGCGGCGAGAGAGGCTTTCACCATCATAACGTGGCTCAGAACCATCACCGGCAATAAAACCACCGCCATAAAAATATACCAGTACAGGAAGTTTCGCTGTAGCAGTTGTTGCAGGTGTCCATACATTCAGGTACAAGCAATCTTCACTCATGCCGTTTGACCGAAAATCCATATCGCCAAACACTGGTAATTGCATAGCACGCGGGCCAAATTTATCTGCTTTACGAACGCCCGCCCAGTTCTTTAGAGGTTGCGGCTCTCTCCATCGAAGATTATCTATTGGCGGAGCCGCATAAGGAACTCCTCTAAACACTTCAATTCCTGATTCATTCGTTCCTTCAACCGTTCCATTTTGCGTTTTTACTGTTGGTGCATTAACATTGTTTAATTGTGCAAAAACACCCTGGCTCATTAACATAACAAAAATCAAGGGGACTAAAAGTTTTTTCATACCGGCAATCGTTTAAGTTAAAGAAGATTTATTAGAAGATAACAATGGTTAAAGATAAAGCAGATATCTTTAATTCTGTGTGTTTAAATAACGCAATGGAAAATTTAGACTCACATTCCATAAAAAGGCTGTCTCATTCAAGAAAGATAAAATTATATTTGTTTTATTAAGGTCCTGATACGAAAAAGATAAAATCGCTATTATTTGTTTGTTTACTCTGAATAGAAGAAAATAATGGCAGGTCATTAAAAGAATCAGGGTGAGTCACCTTTCTGAGTAAGAGGATGCAAGACTTGCCGGCGCTACCCTACTGAAAGTTTTTGCCAGCTGACATAAAAAATTATTGATCTTTTTTAATTCAGGATAATTTTATCTTAAATAAAATATTTTACTTGCAGGAACTTTTATAAATGAATTTGTATCTTAATTTATAATTTAAAAGAATGGAAAAAACAATCAGGGTTGGTTTAATTGGATTTGGCGCTGGCGGACAAATATTTCATGCGCCCATTTTAACTACCGTAAAAGGTTTGGAATTGGTGGAAATCAGAGCGACAAAACCCGAACAGGTTAATGTAGCAAAAGCAAAATATCCGGATGCAGTAATTGTACCCACATCGGAAGAAATATTTAATGATGAAAATATTGACCTCGTTGTTATTACTACGCCAAACACCTCGCATTATTCCCTTGCTATGCAGGCGTTGCAGGCAGGTAAACATGTAGTAGTTGATAAGCCTTTTACCATAAATACAAAAGAGGCGGATGAGTTGATTGCAGTAGCAGCAAGCAAAAACCTGGTATTATCAGTGTACCACGACAGGCGTTTTGACAGCGATTTTCATACGCTTCAAAAAATAATTAATAATAATTTTTTAGGAGATATCGTTGAACTGGAAAGCCGCTATGACCGTTTCAGGAATTATTTAAAACTCAATGCGTGGCGGGAAGAAGATGCACCAGGAACCGGAATATTATATGATTTAGGCTCACACCTTATTGACCAGGTGCAGATTTTATTTGGGCTACCCGTGGCCGTTACTGCCGATTTACGCATACAAAGAAAAGGAGGAAAAGCGGTAGATAATTTTGAAGTTATCCTCCATTATCCGGGTATAAAAGCTTCCATAAAAGGAGGTATGCTGGTAAGAGAACCTTTGCCCAGGTTTATCCTTTTGGGCAATAATGGTTCCTTTGTAAAATATGGATTGGATGTACAGGAAGCAGCGCTCAAAGCAGGTTTTAATTCATTGACTAAAGCTAACTGGGGTGTGGAGCCTCCTGATATTTGGGGCACTATCAATACGGAAATGAACGGCCAGCATTTTGTTGGAAAAATTGAAAGTGAAAAAGGTGATTATGCAGCGTATTACCTTAATGTATACCATGCCATCCTGGGAAAGGAAGATCTTATGGTTACCGCTTTACAGGCGAGGAACACAGTGCGCATTATAGAATTGGCAATGCAAAGTGAGAAAGAAAAAAGAACTATTGATTTTTCATTTTCGGGATAATAAAAGTTTTTCAAAATGAATTTTAAACAAGAAGCAGCAGCAAAGGCAATCACTTTAGTAAATGAAAATAATATTGTTGGTTTGGGCGCAGGCTCTACAATGGCGTATGCTGTTGAGTTTTTAAAAAAGAGAATTGAAGACGGACTTACCGTAAAACTGGTTACTTCTTCATTTACAACAAAGCAATTATTGTTGAAAGAAAATTTGCCGGTTTTGCCAACGTCCCTTATCAAAGAGATTGATATTTATTTTGATGGATGCGATCAGTTTGACAAACAATTAAACGCTTTGAAAAGCGGCGGCGGCATTCACACACAGGAAAAATTGCTGGCATCTATGGCAAAGCAATTTGTGTTAGTGGGTGATGAAACAAAATTGGTTGACACCTTTGATGTAAAATATCCTGTAGTGATCGAAATGCTTCCGCAATCATTATCTTTTGTTCCTTTTAAAATTGAAAAGCTTTTTCCCGATGTAAAAATTTCTATGCGGATGGGTGATAAAAAAGATGGCCCTGTTATTACCGAAAATGGAAATTATTTGCTGGATGTATATTTTGAAAGCTGGCCCGGTTTAACTGGCATCAACAAGTCTTTAAAAAGTATTACCGGTGTAGTGGAAACATCACTTTTTTATGGGCTTGCGTGTAAAGCAATTATTGCAGGAGAAAATGGCGTTACCATTTTAGAGAGAAATTAAATAGTGTTAATCAGTATCTTTAATAAATATTTCTGAACTGATTTCTCTGAGAGAGTTCATAAATAAAACAACGCTTGTTATGGGAGATTTTAACCGCAGGAAATTCCTGAAAGCAACCACGCTTTTAATGGCTGTGCCTTTTACGCCGAAATTTTTTGAGGTGAAAAAGAATAAACCACTTTTATCATTTTCAACGCTTGGCTGCCCGGATTGGAACTTTAAAAAAATAACTGATTTTGCGGTGCTGAACAATTATGATGGCATCGAGTTGCGTGGGTTGCTACACGAAATGGATCTTACCAAATGCCCTGAATTCAACACTCCCCAAAATATTGCTGCAACGCTTTCTTTAATGAAAGATAAGAATCTTGCTTTTGCTGATCTTGGTTCCTCAGCCAGTTTGCACTTTGCTGATCTTATAGAAAGAACTAAAAATCTGAATGAAGCAAAAAGTTTTATCGACCTGGCTCAAAAAATAAATTGTCCTTACATCAGGGTTTTCCCCAATCAGATTCCAAAAGACCAGGATAAGAATGAAACGATGGATCTTATTACAAAAGGCCTGCTGGAACTTGGCGATTATGCAAAAGGAAGTAATGTGAGTGTGCTGATGGAAACGCATGGAGATCTCGTTTGGAGCAACGATCTGCAAAAAATAATGGTGTCCGCATTTAATGAGCATACCGGTTTGGTTTGGGATGTTACCAACATGTGGTCTATCACAAATGAGCCGCCGGAAGATGTTTATAAAAAACTGAAAAAATACATTCGCCACACGCATATTAAGGATTTGAAAATGGTTGATGGCAAAGAACATTACGTTTTATTAGGACAGGGAGAAGTTCCGATATTTACCGCTATTGATGCTTTGCGGAAGGGAGGTTATAAAGGATATTACAGTTTTGAGTGGGAAAAATTATGGCATCCTGAAATTGCTGAACCCGAAATTGCATTGGCACAGTATTCGAAAGTGATGTTGGAGCATTTTGGTGAATGATGTGAGG
>JBBQWJ010000082.1:0-12161 GCA_038210685.1 Chitinophagales bacterium
AATACACAGTATCGCGGGAATTACCAATAAAGAAAGAAATGTTTTTGGAATGATGCCACATCCTGAAAGAGCCTCCAGCCCTATGCTTGGCAATACTGATGGTAAAAAAGTATTTAAGGAATTGTTCTCGATCAATTAATCTCTTTGCCTTCATCCTTTACTTAGGAGAACAGTAAACCAACAAATATCTGCAATTCTTATTCTCCCAGGAAAAGATTTCTTTGCGCTCTTAAACTCTTTGCGCCTTTGCGTGAAAACAGTAAACCAACAAAAAACAGGGATTCTTATTCACTTTCCCCAAATAAAAAATCCCTTCGTTTTGCAAAGGGATTTTATTTTGTGGTTTCAGAAGCTGATGTTATAAAGCAATTTGTTTTTCAATCATCATTTTTCTCAGGTTGATAAGTCCGTAACGCATGCGGCCAAGAGCAGTGTTAATGCTGCAACCTGTGATATTCGCAATTTCTTTAAAACTAAGATCTGCGAAATGACGCATAACGATCACTTCTTTCTGATCCTCAGGAAGCATGTCGAGCATTTTTCTTACTCTTTCATGGCTTTGTTTCTGGATCATTTTTTCTTCCATTCCAGGCTCGAAAAAATTAAGTACTTCAAAAATGTCATGATCAGTACTTGTTTTGATTGAAGGAGTACGTTTCACCTTCCTGAAATGATCGATACAAAGGTTGTGCGCTATACGCATTACCCATGGCAAAAATTTTCCTTCTTCATTATAACGGCCACCATTGATAGTGTCAATTACTTTAATAAAGGCATCCTGGAAAATATCTTCGGCAAGAAATTTGTCCTTAACTAATAAATAAATGGAGGTGAAAATTTTGTCTTTGTAGCGTTCTACAAGACTTGAAAGGGCTTCGCTATCTCCGTCAAGATAGAGATGGATCAGTTGTTGATCGGTCAGATTGTTAATGGTTTTCATAACCTGTTTGTAATTTTAGGCGTTTAGGGATATTGTGTAAGTTCCAATTTAGGAGAAAACAATGAGGCAACTTTGTGCGATGAGCAGGAGGTTCTTCATCCTTTCAGGAAAATTGGAATGCTAAAATTAATATAAAATTTTACACTTCCAAGTGAAATACACATGTTTTTGACCCAAATTGAAAAATAGAGGGATACCACTTGAAAAAGTGCGAAATACCACTTTTTTATCGCCACCGTAAAATTACTATTTACTAATTTTGCACTTCTAAATGAATACAAAAAAAATTTCTACCCCGAAAACAAAGGTTAATATCACCAACAATATTTTTATAAAAGGTGCAAGAGTTCATAACCTCAAAAATATAGATGTTGAGATTCCACGTAATAAATTAATTGTTGTTACAGGCGTTTCCGGTTCTGGCAAATCTTCCTTAACCATCGATACTTTATTTGCAGAAGGCCAGCGTCGCTATGCAGAAAGCATGAGCGCTTATGCAAGGCAGTTTATGGCGCGCATGAACAAGCCTGATGTGGATTATATAAAAGGCTTGTGCCCGGCGATAGCAATTGAACAAAAAGTAATAACAAGAACACCAAGATCCACTGTTGGCAGCATGACGGAGATCTATGATTACCTGCGTCTTTTATTTGCACGAATCGGAAAAACCATTTCCCCGGTTTCAGGAAGAGAAGTAAAAAAGGATGATGTAACAGATGTAGTAAAAGCGATAAATGAATTAAAAAATGGCGATAAAGTCCTTTTACTGGTGGCGTTCAGGCAAATGCATCATCGTGATATAAAAGAAGAACTACACATTTTAATGCAAAAAGGGTTTTCAAGACTGGCCTCCCCAAACCCCTCCAAAGGAGGGGCTTTAGAAATAATCCGTATAGAAGATGCTCAGGAAGAAAAAGATTTGGAATCATTTTTTTCGCATAAAACTGTATATGTTCTAATTGACCGTTTGGTAAAAAAAGCCCCGATGGCTATCGGGGTTGATGAGGACGACAATCATCGCATAGCCGATTCTGTAAATACTTCTTTTTATGAAGGTGAGGGCGAATTGATGCTTGAAATAAACGGCAAAGAACACTTGCATTTTTCCAACAAATTTGAAATGGATGGAATCAAGTTTGAAGAACCTGTTCCCAATTTATTTTCTTTCAATAATCCTTATGGTGCCTGTCCGGTTTGTGGCGGATTTTCACTGGTGCTTGGTATTGATCCTGATCTTGTTTTTCCTGATAAGAGATTAAGTGTTTATGAAAATGCTATTGCACCGTGGCGTGGAGAAAAATCGGGAGCGTACAGAGACAGGTTGATAAAAGCTGCGAAGCATTTCGATTTTCCTATTCATAAGTCCATTATTGATCTTACTACTGCCCAATATAATTTGCTATGGACGGGCAACGAATATTTTGAAGGCATCAACGATTTTTTTAAAGAAGTTCAGCAAAATTTATATAAGATTCAATACCGTGTTTTACTCAGTCGCTATCGTGGAAAAACTTTGTGCCCTGAGTGTAATGGTTATCGTTTACGTAAAGAAGCTTTGTATGTGCATGTGGCTCATAAACACATTGGAGAGCTTTGTGAAATGCCGGTAAAAGATCTGCAGAAATGGTTTGCAGAAATTGAATTATCTGATTTTGATAAAACGGTAGCCAAGCGAATTTTAATAGAAATAAATACAAGATTAAAAGTGCTCCTGGATGTCGGTTTGGGTTATCTTACTTTAAACAGGTTGGCAAATTCCCTAAGTGGTGGCGAAAGCCAGCGGATTCAACTCACGCGAAGCCTGGGAAGCAACCTTACTGACTCGTTATATATTTTGGATGAACCTTCAATTGGTTTGCATTCGCGCGATACCGAAAACCTGATAGAAGTTTTAAAAAATTTACAAGCATTAGGAAACACAGTCGTAGTGGTGGAACATGATGAAATGATGATGAGGAAAGCCGATCATATTATTGATATGGGGCCGCTGGCAAGCCATCTTGGCGGAGAAGTGATCGCAGAAGGAAATTATAATTCGATCATAAAAAATCCTGAAAGCCTCACAGGCAAATATTTAAATGGAGAATTAAAAATTGAGCCACCGAAAAATATTCGCAAATGGAATCGTTCTATAAAAGTAGAAGGTGCACGGCAGAACAACTTAAAAAATATTGATGTTGTTTTTCCCTTAAATGTTTTATGTGCGATAAGTGGGGTAAGCGGAAGTGGAAAAACAACGCTGGTAAAACAAATTTTATATCCCGCTTTAAAAAAATTGAAAGGAGAATTTGCAGAAAAGGTAGGTTTAAGCAAAGGCCTTTCCGGTGATGTGGATTTTATCTCGCAGATAGAAATGATCGATCAGAATCCTATCGGCAAATCATCAAGAAGTAATCCGGTTACCTACATAAAAGCTTATGATGAAATCCGTGAACTTTTCAGTAAACAACCTTTAAGTAAAATTCGCGGATATCAACCAAAACATTTTTCTTTTAATGTAGATGGCGGCAGATGTGATGCGTGTAAAGGTGAAGGAGAACAGGTTGTGGAAATGCAGTTTCTTGCTGATGTTCATTTAGTTTGTGACGTGTGCCATGGAAAACGATTTAAGGATGAAGTGCTTGAAGTAAAATACAATGAGAAAAATATTTTTGACATTCTGGAAATGAGCGTGGATGAAGCAATTGCTTTCTTTGCAAAAGAAAAATCGTCAGGAAAGAAAAATGAAATTTCAGGCGCTGATATTGCCAAAAAAATTCAACCTTTAAGCGATGTAGGGTTAGGCTATATTAAATTAGGCCAATCTTCTGGTACGCTTTCCGGCGGTGAAGCACAACGTGTAAAACTGGCATCCTTTTTAGGAAAAGGAAAAGGGCAGGGAAACCTTCTTTTTATTTTTGATGAACCGACAACCGGGCTTCATTTTCACGATATAAAAAAGTTACTGGCTTCTTTTAATGCTTTGATAGAACAGGGACATTCCATAATAGTAATTGAACACAATACAGATGTTATAAAATCTGCAGATTGGGTAATTGACCTTGGCCCTGAAGCGGGTGATGAAGGTGGCAACCTTATTTATGCAGGAGTACCTTCAGGATTAAAAAAAGTGAAAGAAAGTTATACAGGTAAATATATTTGACCTCTTTCGATATTCCATCTTTTTATCTCAAGCGATTGCTATCTTTTATCAGTTTAGAATCTTTGTAAATTCCTCTTGTAGCCAATACCAAAAACAGGAGAATGAGAATATGAAGGATTGCCCAGATATTAAAATTTCCCTGTGAAAATTTTTGAGTCTCTCTTATGTATAAAAATATGATAAGGCACTCCATTATAATTGCTGCAATAATAATTCGGATTTGAATACTTCTGTGTTTGAATAAAAAAATATTAATAATTACTCCCGTGCCAAGAGAGCTCGTAAGTATTAAGATCAAAAAATTATTGGTGGCAGTTACGAGTTGATAACTACCATCGGTAGCCATTGAGGTAACAGCATTCGCTCCATCTTGAATGGCAAGAGTACCGCTGTAAAAAGAAAATTTAATAGTAAGAAAAGCAGCAATGGCTGCCAAAATCATCCAAATAGTTTGTACACGCTGTATCATAATAAAAAATTATGCTACGAAAGTAAAGACAATATGATTAGCATGAAAAAAATTAATCAATTTCTACTGTTGCAATCCCGGATATAAAGGAAATGCTGTCATAAATTCTTTTACTTCTCCTTTAACCGATGTGATCATATTTTCATCATCGATATTCATTAAAACTTTATCTACAAAATCCACAACTGTTTTCATATCCCCTTCTTTCAAACCCCTTGTAGTAATTGCCGGTACGCCTACACGAATACCTGAAGTAACAAATGGACTCTTATCATCAAAAGGAACGGCATTTTTATTTAGGGTGATAGCTGCCCTGTCAAGGGTTTCCTGTGCTTTTTTACCTGTAATATTTTTATTACGCAGATCGATCAGCATCAAATGATTATCTGTTCCATTACTTATTAGATCGTATCCTTTTGCATTAAACGCTTTGGCCATTGCCTGCGCATTTGCCTGAATTTGTTTTGCGTAAGCGGTAAAATCTTCACTTAATATTTCATAAAAAGAAACTGCTTTGGCAGCAATTATATGTTCAAGCGGGCCGCCTTGAGAGCCAGGGAAAACCGCCATATCCAACAAATGGCTCATCATTCTTGTTTCGCCTTTGGGAGTTTTTAAACCAAAAGGATTTTCAAAATCTTTTCCCATTAATATAATTCCGCCACGTGGGCCACGCAACGTTTTATGTGTGGTAGAAGTTACAAAATGACAATGTTCAAACGGAGAATTCAATAATCCTTTCGCAATCAATCCTGCCGGATGCGCCATATCGCAAAAAACAAATGCGCCCACTTCATCCGCCACTTTGCGGATGCGTTCATAATCCCAATCGCGACTGTAAGCCGATGCTCCACATATAATCATTTGTGGTTTTTCTTCCCTTGCTTTCTTTTCAAGCATGTCATAATCTACCAGCCCGGTTTCTTTTACTACTCCATAAAAATGAGGCTCATAAATTTTCCCCGAAAAATTAACCGGCGAACCATGCGTAAGATGCCCACCCATGCTAAGATCAAGGCCTAAAATTTTATCTCCAGGCTTCAGGACAGCAAACATTACGGCAAAATTTGCCTGCGCACCACTATGGGGTTGCACATTGGCATATTCGCAATTAAAAATCTTTTTCACCCGATCAATTGCCAATTGTTCAGATTCATCAACAAATTCACAACCACCATAATATCTTTTTCCCGGGTAGCCTTCTGCATATTTATTGGTTAGTACACTTCCCATTGCCTGCATTACTTCGGGTGAAGTAAAATTCTCTGAAGCAATTAGTTCAATCCCTTCGCGTTGGCGGTTCAATTCTTTATGAATAATATCGAAAATCTGCTGGTCTTTTTGCATGTAATAAAATTTTCGCAAACCTACAAAAAGTTGTGGATTTGGAACTTGCGATGTTTAAGGGTTTTGCATTATTTTGGTCAATCGATTATTAGTTTAGAAATTTATAGGTTAAAGGATAAAAACAATTAAGCCTCAAGTCATGATTAAGGTCAGAAGAGAAACTGAAAAGCAAAACATTTACTATATTACACCCCCTTTCAAAATCGGGATGATAAACTTACATACATGAAGGCCATTATACCTGTAGCAGGCGCGGGCACTAAATTGCGCCCGCATACATATACACAGCCCAAGGCTCTCATCCCTTTGGCCGGAAAAACAATTCTAAGTATAAACGTGGATCAATTGCACGAAGCGGGCATTAATGAATTCATTTTTATCGTAGGATACCTGGGAGAAAAAATCCAGGATTATATCAACACAAAATATCCGCAACTTACCTGTCATTTCATATACCAAAATATCAGAAAAGGAACGGCTCATGCAGTTGACCTTTCAAAAAAACTGGTTGGAGATGATGAGGTTTTTATTGCATTAGGCGATACTATTTGTGAGTACAATATTAAAGAAGTACTTGATTCACCTTTTTCGATGTTGGGCGTAAAAAAAGTTGACGATCCCCGGAATTTCGGTGTAGCCGAAATAAATGACGATTGCATCATTACAAAAGTGGTTGAAAAACCATCTATTCCTAAATCAAACATGGCATTGGTGGGGCTTTATAAAATAAAAGATTCGAAATTATTATTTGATTGTCTTTCAAATATTATAACCAACGATATTAAAAGCTATGACGAATTTAATTTAACTGATGCACTTCAATGTATGATTGCAGGAGGAGCTACGTTCAAATCTTTTAAAGTAGAAAACTGGTTTGATTGTGGCAGAAAAGAATCGCTTTTGCAATCCAATTCTATTTTGCTTGAAAAATTTGGTGGCACCATTGCCGAACCGAATAATTTTGAAAATTCTATTTTTATTCCACCCGTAAGCATTGCCGAGGGTTGCGATATTAAAAACTCAATTATAGGCCCGCATGTAGCAATGGGTGAAAACACCATTGTTCATTCTTCCATAATAAAAGCTTCTATCATTGGCTCTTTTTCAAAATTATACGATGTAGTAATGGATGATTCTTTAATTGGAAGCGACACAGAAGTGATAGGCGAAACACGCTCTCTCAACATCGGCGATAATACAGAAATTGACCTTGGTTAAATTATTTTATTCCGATTTATAATTTACCAGTAGACCAACAAATAATCCGGATTTCTGATTTATCTATTTTTAAAAATATTCTCACAATAATTCAATAAAATTCATTTCAATACTTGAACAGACTGGAAAACAATCGTGTTACAAAGCTGCTGAATGTTGAATATCCCATCATCCAGGCGGGGATGGTTTGGGCAAGCGGCTGGCGTTTATGCAGCGCCGTAAGTAATGCCGGCGCTTTGGGTGTTATTGGTTCCGGAAGCATGTATCCTGATATCCTTGAAGAAAATATAATTAAGTGCAAAGCTGCCACCAACAAGCCTTTCGCAGTAAACCTCCCGATTTTATATTCTGATATTAAAAATCACCTGGAGATCATTTTTCGTAATAATATTGAAATCGTAATAACTTCAGCCGGAAATCCTGCCACCTATACTCCAATCTTGAAAGAACACGGAATAAAAGTTATTCACGTAGTAAGCAGTAAACGGTTTGCTGAAAAAGCAGAAAAGGCCGGATGCGATGCAGTAATAGCCGAAGGTTTTGAAGCTGGAGGCCATAATGGAAGAGAAGAAACCACAAGCATGGTATTAATTCCGTTGGTGGCTTCAGCGGTGTCTGTTCCGGTTATTGCGGCAGGCGGCATTGCAACAGGTAGACAAATGCTGGCAGCAATGGTATTGGGAGCTGAGGGCGTACAAATAGGAAGCAGGTTTGTAGCAAGTGAAGAAGCTTCTTCACACATCAATTTCAAGAACGCCGTTATTAATTCCTCGGAAGGCGATACCATTTTAACGCTGAAAGAACTAGCTCCGGTAAGATTGATAAAAAATAATTTTTATGAGGAAATAGTAAGAGCCAAACAAAATCATGCAACTCTGGAAGAGCTAAGAATACTGCTGGGGAAGGGAAGAGCTAAAAAAGGAATGTTTGAAGGAAATTTAGAAGAAGGTGAATTAGAGATCGGGCAGGTGAGCGCCTTAATAAGTGAAATAAAGCCAGCCGCAGAAATTGTTAAAGAAATATGGCTGCAATTCAGGAAGGCATTGGAAAATCCGCTAAAATAAAAAATATATTTAAACGTTCTTGTAATTAATGCACAAACATTGAACCCCTAATGAACCCCCTTACAAAAGGCATTGCCTTTAAATTATTTATAATGCTTTTCGGCACTGCCTTATTATCAGTGTCTGCATACAACTACACCTATGCACAGCTTCCTTCCCAACAGGATGATCTGCAAATAGATCCAAATTCATTAAAAAATGCTTCTCCATCAGAATTAATGAATTTCCTGCAGGACTTTAATCAGCAGAAACAAAAAGCGGGTGAAGATGTACACAAAGCAACCGCGGATTTGCCAAACGCTGACCTGTCGAACAGGGATATAATTGTAAAAGACAGCCTACAAAAAGACAATATAAAAAACTCTTTAAGCGGACCACAATCTGTTTATGGAAGCAATATTTTTCAAAACAGCCAGATACTTCAGCTTGCAGAATTATCTACTCCTCCACCCGATTACCCGATTGGAGTAGGAGATCATATCGTGGTTTCTCTTTGGGGCGGAGCAGATTTTGAACAGGATTATATTGTGGCCCGTGATGGTTCCATTTTTCCACAAGGATTAGGGAAAATTACCATTCAAGGACTAACTTTTGCAAATGCCAAATCAATAATTTACGAGCGCTTTAGAAAAGTAATTCCCAAATCGACTAATATTTCTGTAACACTTGGCCAGCCACGTTCCATCGTGGTGCAGGTTTCAGGAAATGTAGTAAACCCCGGACCTATGGTAGTTTCAGCATTTACCAATGCTTTAAATATTGTGGCAATGGCGGGTGGTGTTACACAATATGGCAACATGCGTAAGATCCTGATCTCCCGCAATGGAAGCATTATCGATTCAATTGATGTTTACAAATATTTAAGTACAGGCGATTTTGGTAAGCATCTCTATCTTGAAAACAATGATTTTGTGATCGTGCCTTTTTATGATAAAAAAGTGCTCGCAAGTGGTCAGTTTAAACGACCGATGTACTACCAGTTGAAACGGGGAGAAGGATTAGCCGACCTTCTTAAATTTACAGGTGGCTTTACTCCTGACGCGTATGCTTCTGGCGGAATGATCATCAGGAATGTTGATGAAAAGCAAACTATTAAAACCATCAACCTCAATGCTATAGGTCTTTTAGCAGATGGAAAAATAACCGACGAACCGTTATCTGACGGTGATATGGTGGTGGTAAATCCGATCAATTCTGGCCTTACTAATAAAGTGATTGTGAAAGGCGAAGTGGCTTATCCAAATGTATACGAAGTAAGAAAAGGCGACCGGTTGTTTGATGTTATTAATCGTGCCGGGGGCGTTACTCCTAATTCATTTTTGGAACGCGCCTATGTTTACAAAGGTGCAGGTGATTCTACCAATTTAAGAGCTGACAAAATCGATGTAAATCTTTCTGACCTGAATAAGAATGCTAACAGTCAATACAATATTCCTATTGAAGCCAATGACGTGATTGAAGTTTTCAATAAAAATCAATTTTCTGACAGGCAAATGATTTCCATTGAAGGTGAAGTGCGCAAGCCCGGAAAATATCAGAAATACGGTGGCATGACCTTAAAAGATCTTTTATATTTTGCCAATGGTCTTAAGCCATCCGCTGAATATGGAAGTATTGAAGTGTCAAGTATTGTCGATATTGATTCCTCACAAAGAGGATTAAAACCCACAAGAACCATTGAAAAAACTTATTCCATCAATCAAAATCTTGATCTTGATTCTGTCATAGAAAATGTGAGGTTAAAACCTTACGACCAGGTTTTCGTGAGAAAGAATCCGCGGTTTAATTTGCAGAAAAATGTAAAAATAGAAGGACAGGTAGTCTATCCAGGTACTTATCCTAAACTTAATGAAAAGGAACGTTTATCGTCATTCATGGCAAGAAGCGGAGGCCTAAGGGAAAATTCAAATGCAATGGGAGCTATACTTTACAGGAAGCGTGCGCCCAGCCAAGTAACCGATAGCCTTTCCTCTCCATCAGAGCCAATAACGATCGATCTCCAAAAAGCAATCAATAATCCGGATTCGAAATATGATCTCGTTCTTCAGGATAGCGATGTAATTTATGTTCCTGAAAGCAATCCTATTGTGGCAGTAAAAGGAGCAGTTCAAAATCAACTGAAAATTTATTTTGATAAAGACCACACCAATCTTGGTTATTATATTGACCAGGCCGGCGGATTTTCAGTTAGGCCATGGAGAAAAAGAATTTATATAACTTATGCAAATGGCAAAAGTCAGAAAACCAGGAATTTCGGATTCTTCCATTTTTATCCGAAGGTAAAACAGGGAAGTGTTATCAATGTGCCGGTAAAACCTGAAGGAAAAGGATTCCCTTCAACCGTGTTGCAGGGATTTATAAGTACAATTCCCATCGCACTGATTTATTTAATAACAAAATTATAGTTGATAATGTCTTCGCAGGAATTAACGATAGAATTTATTTCAAGGATAAAAAAACATAAATTTTTTATTATTTGCGCGGCAGTGTTTATTGCCGCCGTTCTTGCAATTTATGCTTTGAAGACTCCTGTTACGTATACTTCAACTGCAACCATTTTTCCATTAACAGCCGGCGGTGACAACAGCCCGGCTTCCTCTGCTTTAAGCGCCTTATTTAGCGGTAGTGATAATTCAAATAATTCTTTTACTGATGAGGCCTCGGTGAATATTATTGAACTTGCATTAAGCCGAACCACACGCGATGAAGTAGCTTCCATGAAAGATTCTTCCAGAGGAAACAAAACAATCGCAGAATTATTAATCGAAGATATTAATGATCACCGGAGTTTCCTGGAACCAAAAATAGAAATGCCTGTCAATCATTTCAGCCTTATTGCAACAGCAGCAAGGATTTTAAAGAGTGGCTTGACTGCAACAATTAATAAGAACAACAGTTTTGTACTTACTTACACAGGTCGAAGCACTGAATTGGTAAGAACGATAAGCTATGGTTTTATTGATAAGATTTCAAAGTTTTATATTGATTTGAAAATAGAGAAAGCAAAAAGAGATTTTGAATTTGCAACCGGAAAAGTAGATTCTTTAAGAAGCGTGATACACTCAAAAGACAACCAACTTATCGCAATTGATAAAAGAACTCTATTTACCAATACTGATAAAATGGAATTTAAAGTTCCTACTGAAAATTTAATCACGGAAAAACAAATGCTGCGCCAGCAGTACGCTGTAGCGGTGGCTAACCAACAAAACGCCGCTTATAAATTGCAAAAAGCAACACCAGTTATGAAAGTGCTCGATTATCCTGAACCTCCATACGATGTTCAGAAAAGATCACCAATCCTTTATGGCATTATCGGTTTTTTACTCGGGTTGATCCTGTCAACAGGTTATTTTACTTTCCGTCTTTTTATAAGGTATGCTATAGAAGAAGCAAATAAAGCTATTTATGGTAAACAAAATGCGGGGAGCGCCACCCGCAAAGGGAATATCGCTGCTTAGCTTTCCAATAACAATTGCGTTTACCCATTTACGTTATTCTTACTAAGCCATCTTTAAATGGCAGCAAATAAATAAATAAACTGCTTTTTTATTTTGAGTGTATGCATTACTGTTATAAAAAAGCAGCAGTAGCAAACAAACAAATTCCTTCGATTTTTATTTAGAATTACAAATTCAATGCACCTTTTCCAACGTAAATATTATGCATCAAAGCACCCTCTGCATAAGGTGAAGGAGGCATTGGTGGAGTTTTTATCGTTTCATTCGTAGTGATCTCAATTTGTTTTCCGGATTGTTCTTGCTCGGTGGTTAGCCAAATTGTAGCCTCTCCTTTCCAGGCTTTTACTTTATCTGTTCCATTCATTTTCAATTGAAAATTATGTTTCCCTTCGCCGGTCACTTCGTATGAATACGTTGCCCAACTTCCATTTTGCTGCTGAACAGTCGGTTCAATTTTTTTTCCATCAACATTTAAAACAAAAGCAGGAAAATCTTTCCCATTAAACGAACTATCAGGTTT
>JBBQWJ010000083.1:0-12080 GCA_038210685.1 Chitinophagales bacterium
TGAGAGTAAGAAAAAAATAAATTGGGTGTTTGGACCTTCTTCTTACAATTTTCGTGAGGCAACAGGTAATTTTAGTATGAAAAACAAACTTTTGGTTATATCTCCATATATCGGTTAGAGGTTTCAAATTCGTAAATTTTAATTGGATCTTATTGGCGGAACGGATATTACCCGTGGTATTTCCCAGGTTCACAAGCAAGGTTCAGCTACCATAACATCCACTGGGGAGCAAGTACAGGTTAATGTAAATTTAAAGGCTAAAAATTACGGTTTTTCTGAAACCCGCGCAAGGTTGCAAGCGGAATTTGGTTATAAAAAGATTGGAATATACCTTGGATATTCCTGGGGATTTTATAAAGGTAAACTTGTTACTTATGGTGGTAAGCCGCTGTATTCTTTCTCCCGTTATTTCCGGGCAGGAATATCATACCGGTTAAAATAACCTTCGTTAGAAATATTGAGATAGTAAGATAAAAATGCTCATTGATCAGCTATAGTAAACAAACAAAAATCGCTTTTTTTTATTTCGGTTTTGGCAAATTAACGCCGGTTCCTCAATTTTTTCTACCAGCCAGTAAACAAACAAAAATCTTCAATTTTCTATTTCTAAATTTATATTGCAACTTTCATCTAAGTTTAGCTTTTATTATGATCACCTGGCATTGCAAACATTTTACTGAATTAAGCAATTTTGAACTTTATAAAATACTTCAATTGCGAAGTGAAGTATTTATTGTAGAACAAAATTGCGTTTACCAGGATCTTGATGATAAAGACCTGAAAGCTTATCATTATAGTGGCTGGCAGGATGAAAATATAGTTGCCTACACACGATTGCTTGATAAAGGTATTTCTTATGACGACGCCGCATCCATTGGTCGTGTAGTTACTGCTCAGTCTGTAAGGGGAAAAAACATAGGCAAACAGTTAATGCGTAATTCAATGGAAGAAATTTACCGATTGTTTGGCAAAGTGCCTATCCGCATCAGTGCCCAGCTTTATTTGAAACGGTTTTATGAGTCTCTCTCATTTGTCCAAAAAAGCGGTGTTTATATGGAAGACGGCATTGAGCATATTTCAATGCTGCATACCATTAATTAAAGCAATAAAGCATATAATTAGTCGTTATGGATATGGTTTCCAGGTATTCCTGGGCCCAATATGAATTATTATCCATTACAAAAACAATTATTTTGCAATGAAAAAAAGTATAAAAGCGTTTAGGCCAAAGTACTTCATACTGATTGCATTCGTTTGCCTGTTTTCGCAGCCAAGTTCTTCTCAATCCTTAATCGTTAGTGGGAATAAGGCAAAATTTGAGGTAGGTTTTAATGTGGGACCCTCTTTTTTTCTCGGTGATTTAGGTGGCCATAGTGGAAAGGGGAAGCGTTTTGTAAAAGATCTAAATTTGCCGCTCACAGAAATAATGACCGGTGTTTTTGCTACTTACTATCCCAATAAATGGTTTGGTATCCGGGCTGCTGCACAATACGGAAAAATATCAGGAGAAGATCGAATTATAAGTACAAAAGGAAATGATGAGTTATACCGCAAGCAAAGAAACCTTGATTTCAGGTCTAACATTGCAGAAGCTTATATGGCAGCAGAAGTTTTTCCATTGATGTTATTGAATAAAGATCACCCTGATTATTCTCCACGCTTGTTACCTTATGCCGTAATTGGGGTAGGGTATATGCATTTTAATCCCCAGGGATCTTTAACCGATGCAAATGGAAAAAAAACCTGGTATTATTTAAGGCCGTTACATACCGAAGGAGAAGGTTTTCCTGAGTATCCTAAAAGAAAGATGTATTCGCTTTCCCAGATCAATATTCCAATGGGATTAGGTATGAAATATTATATTTCGAACAGGGTTAACGTGAGTCTGGAAATTTTACTTAGAAAATCATTTACTGATTATATTGATGATGTAAGTACAACTTATATCAATCCCGATTTATTCAACAAATATTTATCACCTCATGATGCTGCTATTGCAAGGCAGATCTCTGATAAAGTGTTTGCGATCGTGAACCCCGGGCTTACAAGAAATTCTCCTGGAACCCAAAGGGGAAATCCTCATCAGAATGATTCTTATTTTACTACATTTTTAAAATTTGCAATTCGGATTGGGCCAATTTTTGAAAACAGTTATGACAGAAATGTTGCGAGCAGAATGCGTTGTCCGCCGAGATTTTAAAAATATAACTTCGTGATTATTGCCTCGGAAAGGCAAAGTATATAATAAAAGCTAAGGCTGAAAAACATTGCATATTCATGTGCAACGCGTAACCCCTGAAACCACAACCTTTTTTAGTTTTGTTATTATTCTTTGCCTTTTTTATCTGGCTTTAATTCAGATTTCAAAAAATCAGCAGTAAAGCTTTCTTTATTTTCAACCAATTTCTCTGGCGTTCCTTCAAATAAAATTTTGCCACCTCCATCGCCGCCTTCAGGCCCAAGATCAATAATATAATCGGAGATTTTTATGATGTCCATATTATGCTCAATTACCAAAACAGTATTTCCCCTATCCACCAATTTATTTAGCACATCTACCAAGTGTTGAATATCTCTGAAATGGAGGCCGGTCGTGGGCTCATCCAAAATATAAAATGTTTTTCCTGTATCTCTTTTGCTTAGTTCTGTGGCTAATTTTACACGTTGAGCTTCTCCACCACTAAGCGTTACTGCACTTTGACCTAAGGTGATATATCCTAGCCCCACTTCCTGCAATACTTTTATTTTTCGGAAGAGGTATGGCACATTTTGAAAAAAATCTACAGCTTCGTCCACCGTCATTTCTAAAACATCACTGATGGATTTTCCTTTATATCGTATTTCAAGCGTTTCACGATTGTATCTTTTTCCATTGCATTTTTCACACTCTACATACACATCCGGAAGAAAATTCATTTCTATCACTCTCATACCGCCTCCCTGGCAAACATCGCACCTTCCGCTTTTTACATTAAATGAAAACCGCCCCGGTTTATAACCCCGGATTTTGGCTTCGGGGATTGCTGCAAAAAGCGTTCGTATATCCGTAAAGAATCCGCAATAAGTTGCCGGGTTACTTCGTGGCGTGCGGCCGATGGGTGATTGGTCTATCTCTACCACTTTATCAATATATTCGAGCCCTTCAACACTTTTAAATGGTAAAGGTGTCATTTTACTTTTATAAGCATGAATGCTTAAAACGGGATATAAAGTTTCATTGATCAGTGTGGATTTTCCACTTCCGCTTACTCCTGTGACGCAAATAAATTTGCCTAAGGGGAAGGTGACCGTTACATTTTTTAAATTATTGCCTGTGGCGCCTTTAAGGGTAAGTGAGTGCCCATTTCCTTTTCTTCTTTTTTCAGGAATTTTTATTTCCACATCCCCATTTAAGTAAGAAGAAGTGAGTGTATTAAGTTTGAGAAAATTTTTCGGAGTTCCTTTAGCTACCACTTCACCTCCATGCTTTCCGGCATCCGGTCCAATATCTACCAGGTAATCTGCTGCAAGCATGATGTCTTTATCATGCTCCACTACCAAAACACTGTTGCCGATATCTCTTAAATTTTTTAAAGCTTTTATTAGCTGGTGATTGTCGCGCTGGTGAAGCCCAATACTTGGCTCGTCGAGAATATAAGTGATGCCCTGCAGTTGTGAACCGATTTGTGTGGCAAGCCTGATACGCTGTGATTCTCCACCACTAAGGCTTTTGGAAGGCCGGCTTAAAGAAAGATAACTTAACCCTACGTCCAGCAGGAATTGGATGCGTTCTCTTATTTCTTTTAGAATATCCCTTGCAATAATGTTTTGTTTATCAGCCAGGCGGTTTTCTATTCCATCAAACCAGGCCAGCAATTTTACCAGGTCCATTTCAGATAATTCCGCAATATTTTTACCGTCAATTCTAAACCATAGACTTTCTTTTTTTAGCCTTTTTCCATCACACGATGGGCATTTTTCAAGAATCATAAATTTTTCTACCCAACTTCTTAATCCTTCATTTGTATTATCTGAATGAAACCAACGCCGGATCATATTTACAATTCCTTCGTACTCGCCTGAAGAAAATTCGTTATCTGAAGGGTTGTTAAACTGCTTAAAAGATTCATGATCATTCTCGTTTTTTTTGTTCTTAGTTCCAAACAAAATAAGATTCATAATATTTTCAGGAAGATTCTTTATCGGCTTGTCTAAACTGAATTTATTTTTCTTTGAAAGCTGTTGTACTTGTTTAAAAACGTAAGCTTCTCTTTCTTCCCCGAGAGGGGCAATTGCACCATCATTTATGCTTAAATTTTTATCCGGAACAATTGATTCCATGTTTACCTGGTACACATTTCCCAACCCTTTACAAACGGGGCATGCCCCATAAGGCGAGTTAAAAGAAAATGCGTTTGGTGATGGTTCTTCATAACTTATTCCTGATTCTTCGCACATCAACTGGCGGCTATATTGCACCACCTGGTCTTCGTCATTTAATAGTAAAAATAATAAGCCATTTCCCAATTGTAAACCCTTTTGTACACTTTCACTTAACCTTACTTTTTGGTCTTTATCGGCTGCCAGCCGGTCGACTACTAATTCAATGTCATGAGTTTTGTAACGATCGGTTTGCATTTTAGGAACCAGGTCTTTTATTTCTCCGTCAATTCTTATTTTTAAAAATCCTTTTTTTCTTACATCTTCAAACAATTCGCGGTAGTGGCCTTTTCTTCCCCGTACAAGAGGCGCAAGCACTACAATTCTTTTTCCTGCAAACCTGTTTAAAATATTTCTTACAATTTCCTCTTCACTCCATTTTACCATTTTTTTCCCGGTATTGTAACTGAAAGCTTCGCCAATACGCGCGTACAGCAATCTCAAAAAATCATATACTTCCGTTACAGTTCCTACCGTGCTTCGTGGGTTTTTATTGGTTGTTTTTTGCTCTATAGATATCACAGGGGAGAGCCCGGTAATTTTATCTACATCAGGCCTTTCCATATCCCCCAGAAACTGGCGGGCATAGGCAGAGAAGCTTTCCATGTAACGCCGCTGCCCTTCAGAAAAAATGGTATCAAAAGCCAGTGAAGATTTTCCGCTGCCGGAAATGCCGGTAATTACTACCAGTTTATTTTTGGGGATGGAAATATCAATATCCTTCAGATTGTGTTCGCGTGCACCAAACACTTCAATATTCTCATTTTCCGTAAAAATTTCTACAAATTCTTTTTGCTTTTTATTAGCCATATGAAGGCTGCAAATTTACAATTTAAAAATACTTCTATAGTTTGCATTAACACTTCTTTGAGCCCTACGGAGTACAGTGAACCAACTTTTAATGAAGATTTTACTTTTGTTATCTTAACGTTAATAAATTCTGTTAAAGAATTTGTTTCATCAAAAAATTAAGTATTAAGGGATGTAAAAACATTTGTAACACAATAATTAATAAAAAATAAAGTTTTATAAAAAGGATGTGTAATAGTTGTAATGTAATTAATTATGCAGGCTTAGATAAAAAAAAGATTATGAGAGGAATTTTGTAATGGTTTTTTCGTAGTTTTATTTTTTGTTTCACGGCCCTAAATTAACTTTTCATGTGAAAAGCATTTTTAAAAATGTATGATATACTTCGTTACTTTGTTTGCTTCATTAACCCAAAAGATATTTAGATAAATTTGAATCTTTTTTACAATAATTAAAAATCTTGCTCGTTTAATAGAAATCGCTTCATGATTTGATGCGGTGAGCTTTATGAAGTAGAGTCGGGAGAGAACTTTTTAAATAAATATTACATTTGTCCTTACCCTCAAAGTAAAAAATAATGAAAATTACGCTTTTCACTTCAATACTGGCAGCAGCAGTTATCCTCACTGGTTGTGGTAAATTTGGAAAATCCAAAGGGCTACCAGATGATGGACAACTTCATGGAGTTGCTCCGGCAGGCCGTTATATCTTACCTAAGCCGCCAGGAATGGTTTATATCCCACCAGGAACTTTTCATATGGGGCCTAGTGACGAAGATATAAACTACACTTTCACTGCAAGGAATAAGCAGGTTTCCATAAGCGGTTTTTGGATGGATGCAACGGAAATTACCAATAACGAGTATCGTCAGTTTACCAATTATGTTCGTGACTCAATAGCCGGAAGATTGATGGGTTATGTAAAACAAGGTGCAGATGGAACTGAAAACCTGGATTGGACAAAAATCAAAGGGATCAAGTGGGAGGATAAGGCAACATTAGAAAAGATTGATGCGCTGATAATTACTCCAGATAACCGCATCTTTGGAAGGAAAGAGATTGATCCTACTAAATTGATCTATCATTCTGAAACATTTGATTACTCTGCCGCAGCAGGAAATAAAGATCCTAATGTGCCACGAAGTGCATTTATCATTAAAAAAGATATTCCTATTTACCCGGATACATTGGTGTGGGTAAGAGATTTTGCCTACTCCTATAACGAGCCAATGGCAAAACAATATTACAGCCACCCTGCTTTTGGAAATTATCCGGTAGTGGGGGTTAACTGGAAACAAGCAACTGCTTTTTGTGAATGGAGAACCCAGACTTTGAATTCGTACCTGATTGGTAAGAAAAGATCAACCGAAACGGATTTCCGTTTACCAACTGAAGCGCAATGGGAATATGCAGCCCGGGGAGGAAGATCTCAATCTCCTTATCCATGGGGCGGCCCTTATCTCAGAAACAGGAAAGGGTGTTTGTTAGCCAACTTTAAACCTGGCCGTGGTAATTACCCGGAAGATGGAGGTTTTTATACGGTGCGTGCAGATGCTTACTGGCCTAACGATTTTGGATTGTACTGTATGGCCGGAAACGTGGCTGAATGGACATCATCTCTTTATTATGAAGGGGGATACAATTTTCAGCATGATATGAATCCTGATATTCGCTGGAATGCAAAGGATCAGGATCCTCCCCGCATGAAGCGCAAAGTAATTCGTGGCGGAAGCTGGAAAGATGTTGGATATTTTTTACGTACCAGCACCCGTACTTTTGAATACCAGGATACTGCCAAATCCTATATTGGATTTCGTTGTGTAATTGATTTGCCACCGGCAAGCAGCAAAAAAGGTAGTAAATAATTAAATTAAAAATAAATTATAATCCCATAGAAAAATTTTAGTTCAACATCTTACTGCCTGTATTAATTGTTATTTGAATTACTAAATTAATATGGGCTTTTTTTGTGCGAACCTAAAAGCAATAACCCAAAAATTAAATTTAAAACCAACCCCCTGTTATGATTCAACAACCTAAAAGAAACTTTTTAACACTGGTAGATGTACTGGTAAGTGCCGGTGCAGCAGTTGTAATATTTGCCGCCTGGGCCAAATTAACTCACCAGTCATTTGCTGACACAATGTTAACTGTCGGTATGTGGACTGAAACCGGAATATTCCTGGTTTATGCTATTATCGAATGGGTAAAACCTAAAACACATGATGTACCTCATGTGGCTCACGCTCCTGCCCAGGAAGGAAATCCTGCATTACAATCAATGGAAAAAATGATGAAAGATGCAGAAATAACTCCGGCAAATATGAAAAGACTCGGAGAAAATTTCCAGAAGTTGGGTGTCACTGTATCCCAGATTGGCGAGGTAGGTGATGTTGTAAAATCTACCGGCGATTTTTCTGCGAAGACTAAAGAGGCTACCAACGCTCTGGGTTTAATGAAAGATGCTTACACTAATTCTGCTAATACGATGAGCAATTTTAACAGTGCAGCAGATAGTGCAAAAGGATTTCATGAACAAGTTCAGGTACTCACTAAAAACCTTGGTTCATTAAATAGTATTTATGAGCTTGAATTGACTGAAAGCAATAATCATTTGAAAACATTAAATAGTTTTTATGGCAAAATGGCTAAGGCCAGTGAAGTAATGGTTTCAACTGTTGATGATGCCCAGGCAACCAAAGATCAGATCAATGCGCTTGCAAATAATCTTGGAAAATTAAACCAGGTTTATGGCAATATGTTAAGTGCAATGCAGGGAAGGCAATAATTTCGAAAAATCCAATATTCTAAAACTAACAACAGTTAAATTTAATAAACATGGGACTACCCGCAGAACCACGGCAAAAGATGATTAACGTAATGTACCTGGTACTTACAGCTATCCTAGCCTTAAATGTGTCTAATGAGGTAATTACTGCTTTTAAAGTTGTAAATAGTAGTTTAATAACTTCTAATCAAAACATATCAGCATCAAATAACACATTATATAAATCGCTGGAAGATAAAATGAACGACCCAAAATCTCAAGAAAAAGCTTCAATTTGGGAACCTAGGGCGATGGAAGCCCGCAGAATATCCGCTTCTATGGATGTATATCTGGATAGTTTGAAACTTGCCTTAAAGAAGGCGGCTGACCTGAGGATGAAATGGGACGGCAAAGATAGTATAGAGGATTATCGTACAGATAATCTTGATGCTTCTACAAGAATGTTTGAAACAAATGGTGAAGGTGAAAGACTTAAGAAGAAGCTCGAAGAATATAAAGTAGCAATGCTGAATATTGATCCTTCTATCAAGTCTCAGTTTGCAAATACTTTCCCGGTAAATACCACACCACCTAAAACTGAAGAAGGTAAGCAAAAGGATTTCACACAAACTTTCTTTCACATGACACCCACAATTGCAGCACTAACTATTTTGAGTAAATTTCAAAATAATGTAAAAAATGCTGAGAATATGATAGTAACCTATTGCCATTCCCAGATTGGTGCTGTTGAAGTTCATATGGATAAGGTTGGTGTTCTTGTAGGACAAAATTCAAACTACCTTATGCCTGGTCAGCAATTAACAGTAACCGCTGGTGTAGGGGCTTATAGTTCAAGTGTAAAAAGTAATATTTCAATCAATGGCCAACCAGTAAATATGGTAAACGGCCAGGGAGAATATAAAACGACTGTAGGTGGTACAGGCGAACATACCATCCAGATAAACGGTTCGTTTACTAATGAAAATGGAGTGGCTGTTCCTGTACATCAAACAGTAAATTATACTGTTGGAACGCCAGGAGGCGCAGCAGTAATGCTTGATAAAATGAATGTATTTTATATCGGTGTACCCAATCCTGTTACTATTTCTTCTGGAACCGGTTGGGATAAAACCCGGGTTTCAATGGCAGGTGGTTCTTTGAGTCCTTCGGGAGGGCCGGGTAAATATACTGTAAAAGTAAGTTCAGTGGGAAAAGCGGCTATTTCGGTAAACGCTGATGGAAAAGTAAGTACTTACGATTTCAGGGTAAAAAGAATTCCTGACCCTGTTGTGAAAGTTGGGCCAAGCGGTGGAGGAAGGATACAATCAGTAGTATTTAAAAATCAAAATTTTGCCCGCGCAGATTTGGAAAATTTTGACTTTGATGCGCATTTTAACATTGTTAGTGCCACTCTTTATTTTTCAGGTGCTAACTTTCCAAGCGTGCAATCTGCAGAAATTCGGGGTGGAAGCCTGGATGCCGTAAAAAGTTTTCTGCAAAGATCTATTCCAGGGACATCAGTTACTTTTGACAACGTAAAAGTTCAGGGGCCTGATGGTGTTGTAAGAAGCATTCCCGGTCCAGGATTCATATTGTATTAAAAAAAGAATAAAAGAAAAGGCTATGAAAACTATTTTGATAAAGTGTATGGTACTGGTACTTTCCTTTGGCGTGCTATGCAATGCCGCAGATGCGCAGGTGGCAAAAAAACGTACCGTAAAGAAACGAACCACCGCAAAAAAGACAACTGCTGCAAGGACAAATGCAAACGTTAATCCAACGCAGGTTGATACGGTTGCTGTAATTGCCCCGGTGAACGATAGCCTTCCTATTCCTAATATTAAACCATCTTTGCGTCCGGAAACAGCGCTTGATATTCACAATGGATTAATTACTGACAGGACTCCTCTTCCTTACCAACAGTTAAGGCAGGAAGATGCTGCTTATGATGAAAGGATTTGGCGTGAAATTGACACACGTGAAAAAATAAACCTTCCTTTCAGGTATTCTGCCAATGAAGACAATGGTAACCAAAGGTTTATTTCTATTCTTTTAAAAGCGATACAGGAAGGCCCTGATAACGGAGGCGTTACCGCTTTCTCCCCGATTGACGATCGATTTACAACTCCAATGACCAAAGCAGAAGCAGCAAAAGCTATTTCTGGTGGAAGTATTTCTGTTCCTATTTATGATTCCTTGGGAAATGTAATTGGAAATAAAGAAACAATGCAGGAAGTAAACCTTGATTCGTTTTATAAGTTCAGGATAAAAGAAGAAGTGATTTTTGATAAACAAAGCTCAAGATTATTCTGGAGAATTTTGGGAATAGCTCCTGTTAAACGTGTGATAACTGCTTCCGGCGTTGATTTGGGAGATACAGAACTTTTCTGGGTTTATTACCCTGATATGCGGCCTATTTTTGCCAAGTATTATGTTTATAATGGCAAAAACTATGGAGCGCGAATGACATGGGAAGATCTTTTTGAATCTCGAATGTTTCACGGAAGAATTATCAAGAGTACGCTCGATAATCCATTCGATACGTATTTAAAAAACCAAACAGGCTTAAAAGACAGGCCTATTCTTCAATTATTGCAGGGCGAAAAAATAAAGAACGAAATATTTGATTACGAACAAAATTTGTGGAGTTATTAATTATTAATTTTCATAAAAAAAAGAGGCTGTCTCAAAAGGGATAGCCTCTTTTTTTATTTTCAAATCTGGGGGAACCAATCGGTTCCCTTTTTATTGGACTCCAAAGTGAAAATCTTCAGAATTTGTTGATTTACTGTTCAGGTAAATTTTTCAACTAATATTCATTTCAGAAGAAATTATTCTACAATTATTCATGGGCAGATTTATTAATAAATGTAAAAATGTTTTAAATGTAATCATTAAAATCCTTTGTGGATAAGGGTATTGTTGATTATTTATAATAGCGTTCGGTAGAAAAATAAGTTTAAGGGCATAGGAATTGACTTACATCCAGTTCAAACATTAATCTAAAAAACTCTAAAAATTTATTTTATGAAAACTCTATTAATTTCATTAATCTGCACTTGTGCATCTATTTCTTTATTTGCGCAAATGGATTCAACCACCAATGCCAACAACGGAACCACCAATTCTACTTACACGGATACAAGTGGTAATATGAACAATAACAATATGAATTCAGCTATGAATTCTACCACTGATACAAGCGGCCACATTACTATAGCAAATCCGGGAACGGATTCAACCGGTACTGCGGTGATGAATAGTAACACTAATAATAATTGGAATGATTCAATGCAAAATAACACAGCTATGTCTTCAGGAAATGCGTCGCTTCCCGTATTAGAAACTTATGTTCCTGAAAATATCATTGACCATGCTAACCAAAAATATCCTAACGGGCAGGTTTATGATATTACAGCGGTAAAATCTGCTGAAGATACAATGACACAAAAAACAACAGCAATGGCAACTACATGGGATTCTACAACCAATAGCACATCAGAAATGGACAAGGATCATGACAATCACCGTGACTCCAGTATGGCTCAAAATTCCATTATGAATCAGAATGCCAATAATAATTATAACAATAGCAATAACATGACCGCGATGGAGACTAATTCAACAGCTCCTGTAAAATATGATTATGTGGTAAGAGTGATGCAGGGTGGGCAAATGATGAGTGAAACTTTAGCCAGTAATGGTACTGCAATGGTAGTAAGAAACCGTTTGGGTAAAAGTGAAGGAATCTCTCAATAAAAAATAAAGTAAATTAAAATAAAAATGCCGCTCTCCACGAACGGCATTTTTATTTGATACATAAATAATTATTGTACTACTATTTTTTGTTGATTTTTCTTTTTGCTAGCAATTTCTTTTGTAAGGTTTCTTCCACTTTTTTATAATTATAAGGACAATGCCTGCATCCATTTCCACAACAATAGCCTCTATCCAAATGATATTTTTCAGTCATGACCATTAATCCAGTTTCATCAAAATAAAAATGAACGCCTTCAATAAATTCTTTCTTCTTCATTGTCTTCTTTTAAAATAGAGGTAAGCTCAGCATCGTTACCAGGCAACTT
>JBBQWJ010000084.1:0-12032 GCA_038210685.1 Chitinophagales bacterium
CTTACCAAAGCATTTATTCCCGGTTTTGAATATTACGGTTCAATTGGTCCACTTAATAATATTTATAGATGGGACGACCAGCAACAGCAATTATTTTTGGCAGTTGATTTAAATGTTTCTCCCAAATGGGAATTTAATGCAGGTTATGGTTTTGGATTTACCTCTGGCACTGATAAAAATATTTTAAAGGTGATTATTGGGAGAAGGTTAAAATAAGCAATTATCCCCCAGTGGAAATTTCAATAAATAACAGTATTACAACTTTACCAAGACTTTTTAGTAGCTTAAACCTTCCTTTATTTTTGTAATTTTGCACGCTTTAAAAGGACGTTTACTTTTTCTGATTTATTATTTCTTATTTTTTATTATGTTATTAGGTTTACAGAATCTTACCTTCGAATTTGGTGCAAGAGTGATCGTTAAAGATGCCACATGGCACATTCAGCCAAATGAAAGGATCGGTCTTATTGGCTACAACGGAACAGGGAAATCAACTTTATTAAAAGTTTTAACCAGTCAATTTCTTCCATCTGCAGGCACTGTTGAAAAAGGGAAGGAAACAACTATTGGTTTTCTTCACCAGGATCTGTTGAGTTTTGATACCGAAGAATCTATCCTGGAGGTAGCTTTGAGCGCTTTTGAAAGGGTTCAGGAATTAGAAAAAGAGATCGAAAAATTAGGGCACGAACTTGAAAGAACTTCAGACGAATCTTTAGCGCATTTGTATGGTGATAAATTGCACGAACTTGAAGTGTTGGGCGGTTACGACATTCATCATAAAACGGAAGAAATTTTACAGGGACTTGGTTTTGCAAATGCTGATCTGCAAAGGCCTTATAAAGAATTTAGCGGGGGATGGCGAATGAGGGTTTTGCTTGCCAAAATGATCCTGATGAATCCGGATGTATTATTGCTGGATGAGCCTACCAACCACCTTGACCTTCCATCTATCGAATGGCTTGAAAAATATTTACAACATTATAAGGGATCTGTAGTCATTGTTTCGCACGATCGCTATTTCCTTGATAGAATGGTTACTAAAATTGTTGAACTCTACCAACAGGAATTGCATTTTTACAGTGGCAACTATTCTTATTATTTACAGGAAAAAGAACAACGGATCGAACTGCAAAAAAGAGCTTATGAAAATCAGCAGGATTACATTCGCCAGCAGGAAAAATTCGTAGAACGATTTAAAGCGAAAGCTTCAAAAGCTGCGCAGGCGCAGAGTATAATGAAGCGGCTGGATAAAATTGACCGCATTGAAAATACAGAATTGGAGCGCCCTGACATGCGTATTAATTTTACCATTGGACATCAGCCGGGGCGAATTCTTTGCACGTTAAAACATGCAAGCAAAAGTTTTGGAAATGTAAAAATTGTAGAGAGTACAGGAGCAGAGATCAATCGTGGAGATAAGATAGGTTTGATAGGCGCCAATGGAAAAGGTAAATCGACTTTGCTGAGAATGGTGGCTGGTGTTGAACCATTTGAAGGCGAAAGAATAGAAGGTCATAATGTGAAAGATGCGTTCTACGCGCAGCACCAGTTGGAAGCATTGAATCTTGAGCATAATGTTTTGGAAGAAATGAACTATTCGGGAAGTGGAAAAACAGAACTGGAATTGAGAAGTTTATTGGGTTGTTTCTTGTTTAGTGGTGATGATGTGGACAAGAAAATAAAGGTGCTGAGCGGTGGTGAAAAAGCGCGGGTGGCACTTGCCAAAACGATTGTAAGCAAAGCCAATTTCCTTTTGCTCGATGAACCCACCAACCATCTTGACATGCATTCGGTAGACCTGTTGATTGAAGCGCTTAATAAGTACGAAGGGAGTTACATTCTTGTAAGCCACGACAGGTATTTTGTAAATAAAACAGCCAATAAGATATGGGAAATCGACAATTATAAGATTAAAGAATTTGTGGGCACCTATGACGAATGGGAACGTTGGAAACAGGAACGAAAAATTGCCGAAAAGAACGTTATTGAGAAAAAAGAACCAGAAAAAAAGCTTGCAGAGAAGAAGAATCACAATAACCAATCTGCAGAAAGCCGTGATCAGCAAAAAGAATTGCAAAAAGTAAAAAGACATTTTCAGCAACTCGAAGAAAAGATCGCAAAGAATACAGCAGAAAAAAAACAGTTAGAAGCCAATCTCGCACTTCCCGAAATTTATTCTGATAAAGAAAAATTTAAAGAGGCGGAAAGAAAATACAACCAAAAGTGTCAGGAATTAGCAAATAATAATAAAGAATATGAAAAGCTCTTCGAGAAAATGATGCTAATGGAAGAGCAAACCAGTTAAGATAGGATCCTTAAATATTGTAAAATAAGACTGGATTACATATAACCTATTTATCTTAATCTTTTTATATTCTAAGTTTTGTCAAACAAAATAAAACTTGTATAAGCCAGATTTTTTTTTAACTTTGTATTAATCTCCTCCCACGAAAAACTAATTGAATCGTTAGGTTTTTTCCAATTTTCCTTTCAAAGCACAATTTTATTGTTAACATTAAATTGAAAATTATGAAAAAAATTAACTCTGTAGAACTACATGACACCCTGGTGGCAGTTGGAATCGTTTTAGGATTTATAGCGGTAATGGTTGCTCTTGCTTTTTTGGCTGGGATGTAAAAATTATTAGTTAGCTTATCAATTTGTGGCACAGGGTTACCTGTGCCATTTCTTTTGTTTCATTCTCCATTATTTTTAAATCAATCGTTTTTCTTACTGATATTTGCAATCAATAAATTTTTTTGAATGCGAATAGCGATAAATGGAATGGGACGAATTGGGCGTCTTTTGTTTAGAAGACTCATTGAAATTGAAAAGTATGAGGTTGTAGCCATAAATGACCTGATGCCGGTAAATAACCTGGCTTATCTCTTGAAATATGATTCTGTCTATGGAAAGTACTCACACGCAATAAAAGCAGGGGAACATGTTCTTACAGTGGATGAAAAAGAAATACCTGCCTACCAAAATGCTGATCCTCTTCAGCTTCCCTGGAATGATTTAAAGGTTGATGTGGTGCTGGAATGTAGCGGGCAATTTTCAAATAAGGAAGGCGCTACAAAACATTTAACAGCGGGAGCAAACAAAGTGCTGTTATCTACTACCGGGGCAGAAGATATTACTTTACGTGTTTTTGGCCACAATCAAAATGGCTCTACAACTGATATTGATATTTTATCGCCCGGTGGCTGTATGACAAATTGTTCTGTGCATGTCCTTTATATTTTAAATTCAATAGGAATACAATCAGTCCACCTTAATATCCTTCATTCTTATACTTCGCGACAGGCTTTGGTAGATATGCCAAACGAACAATTCCGGCGTGGGCGTGCCGCTGCTGAATCAATCATTCCCGTAGCTATTGATCTTCATAAATCACTCAACCGCCTGCTTCCGGGTTTAAAAGATAAGATCAATGTTTTCTCGACAAGAATACCGGTTGCCAATGGAGCCATGGCTTCTTTTAATGTTCAATTAAAGAAAGAAGTAACTGCAGATCAAATAAATAAGATGTTTAAAATGGCTGCGCTAAATGATTACAAAGGAATCCTGGATTATACAGAAGAACCTTTGGTTTCTCTTGACATAAAAGGAAATCCGCATTCATGCATTATTGATGGTACGCAGACGGCCGTAATTGGAAATCATGTAAGAGTAGTTGCCTGGTTCGATAATGAATATGGCTTCACCAGCCGCCTTATCGACTGGCTGAATTATTGGAACAAATAAGTTTTACAGTAAAGCAACAAATAACCGGGTTTTCTATTTCTGTTGAAATCTTTAATGTACATTCCCAAAAAACAAATATGCCAAAAAGATCGAAGTAACTATTCCAACAAGATCGGCAAGCAACATAGCACCGATGGAATAACGCGTATTTTTAATAGAAACCGCGCCATAATAAACCGCTATAATATAAAAAGTAGTATCTGAAGTTCCCTGTAAAACTGATGATAAACTCGCGGCAAAAGAATTAGGGCCATAAGTAGTCATAGTGTCGATCATCATACCCCTGGCAGCGCTGCCGCTTAAGGGTTTTACCAAAGCAGTAGGCAAGCCCGCTACAAATCTTGTATCAGTTCCTAATGCAGTAAAAAGTTTACTCATTCCATTAATGATCACTTCAAAAGTGCCGCTGGTGCGCAATAAACTTATGGCAACCAACATCCCAACCAAATAAGGGATGATTTTTACGGCCACTTCAAAACCACCTTTAGCGCCTTCGATAAAAGCGTCAAAAATGTCTATATTTTTATACAAAGCCCCTAATATGATCAGGAAGAACAGTGATAAAATAAGTCCGTTACTCAGCACACCTGAAAAGGTTTGAACACCGGTAAAATCCAAGGATTTTAAGTAAATAACCATCAGCGCTATTACTGCCGAGAGGCCCAAAACCCACAATAATATTACCGGCTGAAAAACATTTATTTTTTGTTTGTAAGAAACGATCATCATGGCAGCAAGCGTTGCTGCAAATGTGGCGATCATACAGGGAATAAAAATGGAAGTAGGATTGGCTGCATTCAATGATGCCCTGATGGCGATAATACTTACCGGAATTAAAGTGAGCCCCGAAGCATGCAAACACAAAAACATGATCTGCGAATTGGATGCGGTATCCTTGTTAGGATTCAGTTCCTGCAAACTTTCCATTGCCTTAATACCAAACGGTGTTGCGGCATTATCAAGGCCTAATAAATTGGCAGAAAAATTCATTACCATGTGTCCCATCGCGGGATGGTTTTTGGGCAGTTCAGGAAATAATTTTGAAAAGAATGGCCCGATTATTTTCGACAAAAGCCTTATTCCGCCTGCTTTTTCAGCAATACTCATAAAGCCCATGAACAAAGCCATTATTCCGATAAGATTGATAGAAATATCAACAGCCGTCTTTGCAGTGCCAATAATTCCATCGGCACTTTGTTGCCTATAATTGATAAAATTTCCATCACCAGTTTTGCTATACTTTAGCGTTCCGTCGCTATAAATTTTCCCGCTTTGTAATGTTTTTAAAATAACAGGAGAAATAGCTTCGGAGTCCAACCTGGTGGTATAAGAAGTATCGCCGGCATTTCCCACAACCATTCTGCTGTAAATATTCGTATTGCCTTTTATAAAAATAAATTGAAACGTTGCCGCAAGGAATGCCACGATAATAAAAGAAGCCCAAATTCTGCTTAATGCCATAAGTCGAGTTAAAAAAACTAAGATAAGAGATAATTAGGTAATTAGCCAATCTGTGAATGTGCCAATTAGCTAATGTGCTGATTTGCTAATGTGAAAATGTGAAAATTCGAAAATGTGAAAATGAAGAAAGCAGTAAAGCGACAAAGAATCCCAATTTTTAATTTAGGAGTTCAAAATAATAATTAAATAATTCAATAATAAAATAACGATCAACAATATAACAATGAAACAATAAGACAATATAACAATATATCAATGTTAATGCACCAATGAAAACAATCCACATAAAAATCATTTACTTTGCTTCTTAAAAAGAAAAAACCCTTCATGAAGAATTTTAATTTCAAAAAAATACTTCCCCATGTTATTGCATTGGTCGTTTTTTTAATCGTAGCCGTTGTTTACACAAAGCCTGTCTTCCAGGGAAAAGTGCCCCAACAATCAGATACACAACAATGGCATGGCATGGCACAACAATCTTTTGAGTTTAAAGATAAATATGGCCATTTCCCGTTATGGACCAACAGCATGTTTAGTGGAATGCCTGCTTACCAGATCGCTTTTGACCCAAGAACAAAAATTACAGTAGGATATTTAACTTCCGTCCTCACTTTAGGACTTCCGGTTCCGGCAAGTTTTTTCTTTTTAGCGTGCATTTGTTTTTATTTTTTGTGTGTCGTCGCCGGTGCCAATCCATGGGTAAGTATTCTTGGAGGACTGGCCTATGCCTACTCAACTTTTGACCCGATAATTATTTCAGTCGGCCACAATACTCAAATGATTTCATTAGGATATGCCCCGGCAGTTTTAGGAGGACTGCTCTTATTATACAAGAAAAACTACCTCGCCGGTTTTATGATTACGGCATTGTTCTCCTCTTTTTTAATTGCGCAAAACCATGTACAGATCGTTTATTACACCCTGATCATCGCGGTAATAATGACCATCGCATTCTTTATAAGAAGCTACCAGGAAAAACAAATTTCCAACGCTATAAAAAGTACCGCCCTTGGGCTTTTTGCAGGGATCGTTGGCCTTGCCTGTTGCGCAGTTTCTATGATGCCAACGTATGAATATGCGAAAGAAAGTATGCGTGGCGGAAAATCCGAATTAACGCAGGAAGTACAGGGAAATAAAACCCAGGGCGGACTGGATAAAGATTATGCTTTCAGGTACAGCCTTGGCTTTGGAGAGACTTTTACTTTTATGGTGCCCGGATTATATGGTGGAAGTAACGGTGGTAATGAATACAATACTTCTTCAAAGTTTGTTGAACAATTTTCGCAATTGGGTGTTCCTGAAGACCAGGCTGTTCAAACGGAAGATCAATATTCCTATTGGGGCGAGCAGCCGGGAACATCTGGTCCGGTATATTTAGGAGCGATTATTTGCCTGCTTTTTATTTTCGGAGTTGTCTATTTGAAATCGTGGTATAAGTGGTGGCTGATAGCCGCAAGTTTGCTCGGCATATTACTCGCGTGGGGCGCCAACTTCCAGGGCTTTAATTATTTTCTCTTTGATTATCTTCCTTTTTACAGCAAGTTTCGGGCGCCTACCATGGCGCTGGTAATCCCGCAATTATGTTTTCCGTTGATGGCAGTGTTGGTTCTCACCAAATTGATATCGAAAGATATTGATGTGGCCGAAGCATGGAAAAAATTAAAAACAACGGCTATCATTACTGGTGTTATCCTCGTGTTACTTGGGTTTTTTTATATGACTGCTTCTTTCACGGGGCCAAATGATAAAGCGATCAGGGATAACTTTAAGCAAAGTATGTTGCGTGTTCCTGCAGGTCAGCAGGCACCTCCACAATTAGAGCAACAGGCCGAACAGACAAGCCGTAGCATAATTTCTGCTTTGCAAACCGATAGAAAGAATTTAATGGGAAGTGACCTTTTAAGATCATTCATTTTAATTGGCCTTGCAGTTCTTCTGATGGGATTGTATTTAAAGAAAAAAGTTTCCGAAAAAATACTGGTTGGTGCGCTGATCGTCCTCTCTGCCTATGATCTTATTGGGGTGGCTTTACGATATTTGAATTCGAATAATTATGTAGAGCCAGAGGATTTTGAATCGGCATTTATTCCAAGCCCTGCCGTCCTCCAAATTCTAAAAGATCCTGATCATGCTAATTTCAGGGTGTTTAATGAAACAGTTGATCCATTCAATGATGCTACAACCTCTTATCATCTTAATTCTGTAGGAGGTTATCATCCTGCAAAATTGGGCTTATATAATGACATCATCACCCACCAGTTGAGTAAAGGAAATATGCAGGTGTTTGATATGCTGAATACAAAATATTTTATAGTTCAGAATCCGCAAACGGGGAAACCTGCAGCGCAATTAAACCCCGGAGCTTTTGGAAATTGCTGGCTGGTGAAAGGGATAAAATATGTTGACAATGCAGACCAGGAAATGGCTGCGCTTGATAATACAGATTTAAAAGACACTGCTGTGGTAGAAAATAAATTTAAAAGCCAAATCACTTCACCACCCAAATACGATTCGATAGGCTATATTAAATTTGTACAAAATCTAAATGATAAAATAGATTACAGATTTTCTTCCGCGGCTCCTGAATTTGCAGTCTTTAGCGAAATATATTATCCGGAAGGCTGGAATGCATATATTGATGGCGACAAAGCCAATTATGTAAAAACAGATTATGTGTTGCGTGGCATGTACATCCCTGCTGGTAATCATGAAATAGAATTCAGGTTTGAACCTAAATCATTTACTACGGGTAGATTGATAAGCATTATTGCAAACTTACTTGTGGCTTTATTGATTATTGCAACCATAATTTATTATGCAGTAAAAAAGAAAGAACCTGATCCGCATTTGCTATAAAAATGAACTTGCTTTTTATAAAAAATAATTGATCAGCCAGTTGACAAAATTATCAATCATAACCATTTGCTTCAACAATCTAGAGGAAGTTACAGATACATGCCGTTCGGTGGATGAACAAATCATGCCGCCGTTTGAACATCTTATTATTAATGGGTCAACAAACGATAAGATCGAAAAGTATTTTGAAAAAGCAGAAGGTATTTCTTACCGCAAAATTTTTAATGAAAGAGATAAAGGCATTGCAGATGCATTCAACAAAGGCATTGAAAAAGTAACTGGCGATGTTATTTTGTTACTAAATTCAGGAGATCTTTTGTATGATGAAAATGTAGTGAAAACTGTTTTGGCAAAATTTGATGAAGACAATTCTTTGCAGTGGCTTCATGGAAAATATCGTTACCAGCGCAGTGGTATGTGGGTTACGCTTGGAAAACCTTTTGATCCTAAAAAATTATATCGTGGTATGCGAAGCCTTTCACATCAAACGATGTACGTAAAAAAGGAATTGCACGATAAGTATGGTTTGTATGATAATTCTTACAAAATAGCCATGGACTTTGATTTCGTAGCGCGCATCCGTTTTGAAAAATTTATTTTTCTTAATGAAATTCTTGCCGTAAATGTTCCGGGTGGTATTAGTGCTGAGAAATATAACCTGTCTTTAAAAGAGGGGAGTAAAGTGGTACAGAAATACCTTGGCTTTAGCTGGAAAAATAAATTGTGGACCTTAAGGTTAAAAACATTAAAAGCGATTCAAAATATCCCGGTACTGGGTAAACTTCTTTATAAAATAAAAGCAGGATTAGGCCTTGCAAATGCGTAAATTAAAATCAAAGGAATTTGTTGGTTTACTGTTTTGCGTTTGATTTGGCAGCCAGTAAACAAACTTTTATTGGTGATTTTTATTTTGCTGAATTGGTCTGTGCTTAATCCCTTTAAAACCATTTATTTCTTACTTTATCCCACGAGGTAATTCCAATTTTAAACTGAACCGGGTTTTTAAATTGGTTGGCTGCAGAACCCACGATATATACGCCCAATTTAAATTTAGTCAGTGGATTAAAAGGCCATTTGATCACGCGTTCAATTCCGGCAAAACCTTCTGCATAACGAAGGTTACGTTCAGGTGCAATGAGAAATCCTGCGCCGGCAACTTCGCGCAATTGCAATTTTTTTAATAATGGAATTTTATTAATGACCGCGCCATTAAAATTATGAACATAGTGCGCTTCATAAAAACGGTCGAATACAGGGAAAGTAGAATCGAGCGATTGAAAAGCTTCATTGGGATTTAAAAATAAGAACGGATCGCCACGCCGCTGAAACTTATAATCAACAAGTCTCAAATCTTTTCGGCTAAGAAAAGATCCGGTTCGGAACGTATAATTGGAAACACCGGCAAGCCCAAGTTTTATTTCCTGGTGAATTCCAAATTCCAGGTAGTTAAAATCAACTTTGCTGTTCATGATACCGGGGATTCCTTTGCGCCACAACGTATAAAAAGAAGGCCAGTTTGAACCGAGAATTATTTTTTCTTTCGGCTCGCGGATGTAGCGCTGGTGCGGTGTGTATTCCAATCTTACTTGTCCATAAAGAGCATTATATGGTGCAAAACTTACCGCCTTATTATCCGTAAGAATATTGCCGAAGAGGCTGTCAACTTCAGAATTAGTTTTATAATTGCTCACGGATCTACGTAAAGCCATGTTGATATCGGTAAACAAATACAACCCATTTACCATTTCAAAACTGTGCCCCACTCCAATGCCGTTATTTAAATAAATATTGCTGCGCTTCAGCAAATTGATCCACGCATCTCCCTGGAAAATAAATTGGAAGTCGCGTTCCAAAGTAATGTTGTAATAGGAGCGGTTGAGTGGATTGTAAAGTTTGCTAAAGCGAATGCTTCCGTTTACATCATGATTGCGAATGCCATAACTTACATTGTTCCATAAAGAGATTGACTTTTTTGACGGATACGTTTTGATGTATTGAAACGAAAGTGAAATGCGCGTTCCGCCCAACTGGAACGGCTGATAAAATGCCGTAATGGGCTGAATGTACCAACGGCGTTCTTTATAATGATCGTTAAAAATGATACCGGTTAAGAACAATTTTTTCCAGGTAATTTTATTCATCACCATATCCATTGAATCAAGATAAGCCGTGGCGTGAGTAGCAGTATAAATGCTGTCTTTGAATCGGATGTAACGGACTTCTTTTTGTGTAAGAGGAACGGTACGTGTGGTTTGCCAAAATGTACTATCCTTTTCATAAGCAGATTGGGCGGTAGCGCTCACTTCTGGTCCAAAATATTTTTTATCGAAAGTTTTATCAAATTGAAAGTCTTTGTAGGTAACGGTTGTATTTCCTGAAAGCGTTTTCTTACCCGCTTTTGAAAAATAAGCGAATTGCTGTTTGGTGATCATCCAGGCGGTATCGTTTACAAAATCATAATCCTGTTCCACTTCAAAAAAATCATATTCCGGTAAATGATATTTTGGAAAACTGAATTTTGTATGAAGGATTACCCAAGAACTATCTTCAATCGTAATTTCTCCTTCCACGGTTGCATTGCTTAACTGTCGCGGCTTTACACTTATTACAAATTCTTTTTTACCATCTACATTTTTAATGGCCAGGGTTTTAAACTTGTAAGCAAGTAAACCGCTATAACTTACGGGTGAAAGAATAGGCACTTCAGAAACGGCGGGCACTTTTACCAGATTATTGTAGAAATTAAAATCACCATCCGTAGTGGATAAATAAAAAAGTCCGTCGGCTTTTTTCCCTCTTGTTATACCAATTCTTTCTTCCTTCGTTCTTCCTTGCGATTCATAATCATACCGAAGCGCAACTTCCGTCATCGCCATTTTTTTCAAATCATTATTAATCGTATCAACCGAATCCTTTTTAGTAATTTTCTTTTTTGAAATGGAAGAATCCTGCTCCACTGCTTTTATATACATGTTGCAAGAATAGGCGCCGTGAGCCGCAATTATTTCATCTTTATGGCGTATCACATTTCGAATAATTTCTTCAGCCTGGTCTTTTCCTTTTACAATCACTTCTGTAAGGCCTTTGGAATCTTCATTGTCCATGATGATATTTTTAGGAACATTATTTTTCCCAATAATAACAGTAACTATTTGCGGTTTATAACCTATCATACTGATAACAAGATCATATTTTCCTTCATCAAGTTTTAAATCGTAAGTTCCATCTTCCTTGCTTATGGTTCCCCTTTTTATTTCTCTTACTTCCACGCTTACAAATGCGAGTGGTTCAAGTTTTGTGTTTGTAATTTTTCCATAAACTTTATACGACTGTGCTGTAGCGATTGATGAAAAAATGAGTAAGATAAAAATTGTAAGACTGCAGCGCATGAAATAATTGTTAGTTTGCGATACTAAAAATGAGGGTTTGAAAATGAATTGACTGTTATTAATTCTTTTTTAAAATAGCTTTAACATTAATGCAAATTAATACCCTTGAGTTGATAGTGAAAATTGTAATAAAAATCAATGTTTTTTTATTACCTCAATGAGTCTAATTAAATCCCCATTTTCCCCTACCTTTTTTAAATCTTGAGGTATTCTTATTTTGGCATGATGATTTCATCTTATGCAACCAAATGGAATTTTTTAACTTTAAATCAAAAATTATGAAAAAGATTTTTCTAATAGCATGTGTCGCCGCTGCTTCTTTAATGGCATGTAACAGTTCGGAAACGAGTGATAATTCCGCAACTACAACTACTACTACAGATAGTACTAATGACACTATGTTGGCTACAACGTACACTCCAAGCGAAGGAGATGTTACCTTCAGAAATGATAAACTGATGGTTTACCGCAACGATGGATGGGTGGAAACTACAGATCAACAAACTGTAGGAAACGGAGTTGTGGTGCATACTAACGGACAGGTTACCAATGGAGATAAGGCTGATACCCTTACCGATG
>JBBQWJ010000085.1:0-11993 GCA_038210685.1 Chitinophagales bacterium
GAAAGTGCCTCTATCATTGACGAACAGGTAAAAAATGTGAACAATAAAAATGAAAAAAGCATTGAAGCGATGCACCAGTTAAAAGAGCAGGCACGCATGATGAAAGAGGCTTTACTAAAAGGGAAACTGGATGAATTTGGCTCTATATTGGATTTTGGATTTCAGCAAAAACGCAGGATGGCAAGCAATATCAGCAACAGCAGAATTGAAGAGATTTATGAAGCAACCAAAAAAGCCGGGGCAACTGGCGGAAAAATAAGCGGCGCAGGTGGCGGAGGTTTTATGATATTTTACTGCCCCGGAAATACGCATCATGCAGTGGTGGAAGAATTAAAAAAGTTTGGTGGTGAAGTGAAAAATTACACCTTTACAAAACACGGCCTATCTACCTGGAGTGTATAATTCAAAATTTAAAGAAAAATTGATTTTACCTTTGATCCAAAATAATTGATGGAAAAAATAAAAAAAATAATCCAGGCTTCAATTGATGTTAAACAAAATATCCTTAATGACGACCGGTTATTACTTGCAGTAAATGATGCAGTAAATGTAATTGTGAATGCATTTGAAAAAGGGAATAAAGTTTTGTTTTGCGGAAATGGCGGAAGCGCTTCAGACGCGCAACACCTGGCTGCGGAATTCAGTGGAAGATTTTATACTGACAGAGACGCATTGCCTGCAGAAGCTTTGCACTGTAACACCTCTTATATAACAGCTGTGGCAAACGATTACAGCTATGATGTAATTTATTCAAGATTAATCAAGGGAATCGGAAATCCGGGTGATATTCTTGTAGGCTTGAGCACTTCGGGCAACAGTAAAAATATTATAAAGGCTTTTGAACAAGCAAAAGAAAAAGGGATGAGTACTATTTCTTTTACGGGCTCTACAGGAGGCAAGCTAAAAAAACTTTCAGATATATTGATCAATGTCCCTTCTGATGACACGCCGAGAATCCAGGAAAGCCATATCACGCTTGGTCATATCATTTGCCAGTTTGTAGAAGAAATTTATTTTCGCGATACAAATGATTAAAGAAGCCATCATTCTTGCCGGCGGATTGGGAACAAGGTTACGATCTGTGGTTTCTGATGTTCCAAAATGTATGGCACTTATAGGCAAAAAGCCTTTCCTGCATTACCTTATAGAGTTTTTAGAAAAAAACGGAATTGAAAATTTCATTTTCAGTGTTGGTTATTTGCATGAAGTAATAGAAAAATATTTACAGGAAAATTATCCTCATTTACAGTATAAGATATCTTTAGAAACGGAACCATTGGGAACAGGAGGTGCGATTAAATTAGCAGCCGAAGAGACTTCTCAAAAAAATGTATTGGTGTGCAACGGAGATACCTTTTACAAAATTGATGTTGATCAACTCAATGAATTTCACCTCGACAAAGATGCAAGTTGTACCTTATGCTTGAAACCCATGTATGATTTTGACCGGTATGGTGTAGTAGAGTTAAATAACGATCAATCAATAAAAACTTTTAAAGAAAAAACATTTTATTCCTCAGGATTAATCAACGGAGGTATTTACGTGTTGAATATTCCTGAATTCTTACAAGAAAATCTGCCTGAAAAATTTTCATTTGAAAAAGATTATCTTGAAAAAAAAGTGCAGTTGGACGGAGTAAAGGCAGAATTATATGGAATGATACAGGATAGCTATTTCATTGATATTGGCATTCCGGAAGATTATGAAAAGGCGCAGAAAGAATTGCCGGGACGGTAAATTGATTTTTATCTTAATTTGCCTGCCTACCGTCAGGTAGGTTTGTTCACTGTAAAAAACTCTTCATTCATTCTTGAAAAATTTAAAACATATTGATTCTTCATGGACGCTTTTCATAGATCGTGATGGCGTAATAAACGACGAAAAACACGACGATTATATTCATACATGGGATGAATTTAAATTTTATAACGGCGTAAAGGAAGCGTTTGAAATTTTTAATACAAAACTGGGCGTTATCGTTATAATTACCAACCAGAGAGGCGTTGCCAAAGGCGTTACAAAAATAGAAGACCTTCATCTTATTCATAAAAATATGCAGGAGGAAATTGAAGCCGCAGGAGGAAGAATTGACAACATATATGTGTGTACCGAAATGGAAAGCGAAAATCGGAAACCAAATACAGGCATGGGTTTAAAGGCAATAAAAGATTTTCCTGAAATCGATCTTGCAAAAAGTTTAATGATTGGGAATACCCTAAGCGATATGAAATTTGGAAGAAATTTGGGTGTGGCAATTAATATTTTTCTTCCCACCACACGTAAAGAAGTTGCTCTTGATCATGAAGATATCGACCTTATTTTTAACGATCTTATCTCAGTAGCAAATGCATTATAAGTTAGTTAAATATTATTTGGTTAACAATAATTTATACGAATTAAAGTTTATTTTGTCCAAATCATATTTTGAATGAATAAGCTTGTAATTTCTGTTATAACTTTTTTCTTACTGGTAAACACTTCTTTTGCCCAGCGCATTTCGGCTTCCGATGAAAAAATATTGCAGAAAAAAGAAGACTCATTACAAAAATTTGCTTACCAGGTTTTAAACGGAAGAAATGTTGAGGACCGGTTTGCCGCTGACAGCCAATTTACAAGAACTTTAGTACGTGCTTTACAAATAAAGAATTCATTTTATTATCCTTTTGATTCTTTGGTAAGCATTGCAAAAGTAGTTCCAAAGGATAGTACTTTTAAGATATTCACGTGGCAATTGGTGATCAATAGAGATGTAATACGTCAGCACGGAGCAATACAAATGAACACTTTAAATGGTTCCTTAAAACTTTTCCCGCTTATAGATAAAACTGATCTTATCAGTAATATTGACGATACTATTACCAGCAACCGTGCCTGGATAGGCGCTTTATACTATAAGATAGTTGAAGAAAAAGCTTTTGGAAAAAACTATTATACGTTGCTGGGTTTTGATGACAACAATATGGTAAGTGATAGAAAATTTATTGATGTATTAACTTTTAAAGACGGCCAACCTGTTTTTGGCGCTCCTGTCTTTAGTTTCCAGGGAAGTTTACATAATTCAATTGACAGGTATGTGATGGAATATAAGAAGAATTCAGGTCCAAAGCTTTCATTTGATAATGACATGGGCATTATCATTTATGAACATTTGATTTCAGAAACAGGTGAGCCGCAAAAAAAATATACCTACATCCCTGATGGAGATTATGAAGGTTTAAAATGGAAAGATGGAAAATGGGTTCACATAGAAAAAGTTTTCAACCAGATTACGCCACAAGGACAAGAGCCTGTTCCTCACCCCATCCTGGATCCAAAGGGAAATATAGATGAATCAAAATTAAATCAAAGAAAGCCTGAAGATCAGAATCAACCGCCTGCTGATGAAAATAATCCTTACTAGCTTTTCTCACAATCTATCACTAGTAGAAATAATTTCTTTAATGTAATCACATCTTTACATTCCTTCTTTGTAGTAAACCAATAAATTCTTTCAAAAACATTTTTACCCCAGGTAGCATTCTATGTAAATCTGGCATGTGATATTATATCTCCACATTTTTATTGAAATAATTATTTGTAGAAACTTGTCAACAATTAAAAAAAGAGCCTGTCATTTTTTTAGTTAAATTTTTATAAATTAGAATAACCGTAATCGGTAATTTACTGGTTTACAGTATGCAGCCAACTACTTATGCACATTAGTGTATCCTTCGCTAATCAGGAATAATTTTTTCTTACTTATAGTTATTTAAACTTTTAAATTATATGAATTATGGAAGACTACAATAGAAGTGACCGTTACCGAAATGATAGCCGCACTTCATCTCATGAAAGAAATGATGATATGAACTGGGATAGCCATTATAACACCGGTGATGATTATCGCGGTTATGATATAGGAAACAGAAACGTTTATTCCAGCGACAGGGAAAGGGAGTATTGGAGAGGAAGGAATAATAGAATGAATGGCAGGTATCCAAATGATAACAAGGATTATGGTGGTAGCTTTGACAGAGGTTATGAAGATTACAGAAATCAACGTTATAACAATTATAACCGAAATTATCCCAATGATTCTAACAGGAATAATTACATGGACAATAACCGTAGTGATGGTATGAATGACAATTATATGGGTCGTTCCAATGATTACTTTAGCCGCTACAACAGAAATAATGATCGTTATGATAATAACAATTTCAATAACGGGAATAGAAATGAATCAAATAACAACTACAGAAATAATGATCGTGACTGGTGGGACAAAACCAGGGACGAAGTAGCTTCATGGTTTGGAGATGATGATGCAGAACGACGCCGCCACAGGGATGAAATGAGGGACGGAGAACATCGTGGAAAAGGGCCCAAAAATTATACAAGGACGGAAGAGAGGATAAAAGAAGATGTTTCCGACCATCTGACTAATGATTCCTTTCTCGATGCTTCTGGTATTGAAGTGAATGTAAATGATGGTGAAGTAACCTTAAACGGACATGTGGATTCACGTTATTCAAAACACCGGGCTGAAGACATTACAGAAGATATTACGGGAGTAAAACATGTTCAAAACAATTTACGTGTGAAAGAAGATACCGATAACACTATTGACAAAGCATCAGTAAACAACAGCAATAAAACTATAACTTCTAATACAAGTTATAACACCACAAAGAATAAAAAAGAAAATACAAACGCGTAATTGGTCTTTAAAGGTAATTACGGTGTTTAAGTTTGACGCAGTGGAATTAATTTTTCCACTGCGTTTTTTTGGGTCGTTTATTTTGTAGTTATATTTTATAATGTAGTAAACAAACAAATAAAATAGATTTCTATTTCGCCCTTCAAAAATATCATTCAAACAATTCTGTTTGGGCAGATGGTTTTTCAGGTTGCAACCACTCCATCTGGTCAGATTTCGAATAATCAGTAAGCTTATTACCGATAGCGCGCCACCCCATTACATCCACAACTTTATGAAGTTTTATTTTTGCCTTTCTAACTTGTGAGCCTCTTCCTGTCTGCATTTGAAGAACTGGCTCTTCAGCAGTACTTACTTTTACCAGGCTATTACCTTTGCCTTCTTTTATAAAAAGGAATTTATTATTCAATGAATTGGTTTCAATTTTAAAACGCTTCACATTGTACTGCAACTTTTCATTATCCAAATAAACAGCCGTAATTATTTTTTCAGGATCAAATTTTTCTATCAATTCAATTGCGTCTACATCAAACCGTTGTGTTATTTCCTGGCCGGTAATTTCATAGTTTCCATCTTTATACATTACCAGGATTTTATCATCCCCATCAAAATTTCCTAAAAGCCGGCCTTTCTCATCTGTATTTAATCTGCCAAAAGTTTCATCAAACCAAAGTTGTCGTTTGTCCAATGTAGACTTTCCCTTTTCTGAAAGCTTAATTGATTTCACGGGATATTTGGTTACCTGGTTGCCAATACTTCCACGACTGCGAATCTCAAGGGTTTCAAAATAAAACTCTAGTTCTTTGTTGCGCGCACTGCAACCGGGTGTTAGCAAGATATGAACGACTTCCGCTTCTCCGTTAGGATTCACGCTAAAATAATGGACTTTGCTTTTTTCGTCACCTTTAGTGAGATCATATTCTTTATCACGGGTAACACCGGTAACATTAAAGCGCTTCGCATAGCTAATACCTTTTTTACCATCCACATAAATCATGTTATAAGTTGTGCGGTCATCATCTTTTCTGAACACAGCAACGTGAATAATATCCTTTCCTATAAAAACTTTATCCGCCACTTTAACTACCTTCATCTTCCCTGATTTAGTAAAAGCAATGATATCATCAAGATCGCTGCAATCATCTATAAATTCATCTTTTTTCAAACTAGTGCCGATAAAGCCTTCAGAGCGGTTTACATAAATTTTTGTGTTGGCAATAGCTACAGCTTTTGCCTGGATAGTATCAAACAGTTTAATTTCAGATTTACGCTCGCGTCCTTTCCCAAATTTTTTTAATAATTCTTCATAATAAGAAATTGCATATTCAGTAAGAAATTCAAGGTGATGTCTTACCTCCGCAATTGCATCTTCCAAAGATTTTATCTGGTTAACCAAATCTTCAATATCCAGTTTATAAATTCTTCGTACAGGCTTCTCCGTTAGTTTAAGAATATCTTCTCTTGTAATTTCCCTTTGCAATATTTTTTTAAATGGAACAAATGCTTTATCAATTGCTTCAATCACCTTTTCCCATGTTTCATGCTTTTTTTCTAATTCCTTATAAATTTTCTCCTCAAAAAATATTTTTTCAAGAGAAGTATAATGCCATTTATCCTGCAGTTCACGCAGCTTAATTTCAAGCTCCTGCTTTAAAAGACTCCGTGTATGATCAGCCGAAAATTTCAATAATTCGGTTGCACCCAAAAAACGAGGTTTTTGTCCTTCGATCACACAGGCATTTGGAGAAATGGAAATTTCACAATCAGTAAAAGCATACAAAGCATCAATAGTGATATCAGGAGAAATTCCCGGAGCAAGATCAACTACAATTTCAACTTCTGCCGCAGTGTTATCGGTAACTTTTTTAATTTTTATTTTACTGTTGTCATTTGCTTTTATGATACTATCGATCAATTGGGTTGTGGTTGTTCCGTAAGGCACATCCTTAATAACGAGTGTCTTTTTATCAAGTTCTTCAATCCTTGCTCTTACACGTACTTTACCGCCCCGAACGCCATCGTTGTAATTCGTAACATCGACCATTCCTCCAGTAGAAAAATCTGGAAACAATTCAAATTTTTTCCCTTTGTAATATTTAATAGTTGCTTCAATAAGTTCGCAAAAATTATGAGGAAGAATTTTTGTTGCCAAACCAACAGCAATTCCCTCGGCACCTTGCGCCAGCAACAAAGGAAATTTCATCGGCAATGTGATGGGCTCATTTTTTCGGCCATCATAACTCAGTTGCCAATTTGTAGTTTTATTATTGAAAGCCACTTCCAGCGCAAACTTGCTGGGGCGTGCTTCAATATACCTTGGCGCGGCGGCATCATCACCGGTGCGCACGTCGCCCCAGTTTCCCTGGGTTTCTATCAGCAAATCTTTTTGCCCAAGATTTACAATAGCATCTCCGATACTTGCATCACCATGAGGATGATATTGCATACTTTGCCCTATAATATTAGCCACCTTATTAAAACGCCCGTCATCCATTTCTTTCATCGCATGAAGAATGCGCCGTTGTACAGGTTTTAATCCATCTTCGATTGCAGGAACCGCACGTTCAAGTATTACATAACTTGCATAATCAAGAAACCAGGTTTTATATTGGCCTGATATTCCTGAATCACTATGTTGATATTCTTGTTTATTTTTTTTTGCCATTTCTTAGTTTCATTTCACTTCAAATCAAAAAAATATTTTTATAATTCATATAATTCCAGCGGCTGACCGTTGGGGTCATAGAAAAAACAAAATCTTTTATTGGTCAATTCATCTGTTCTTATTCCCTGCACATTAACTTTCTTTAAAATTAGTTCGTTTACTGCCTCTTCAATATTATCTACTGCAAAAGCAAGATGCCGCAAGCCTTTTGATTCAGGAAAAGATTGTCTCTCTTTAAATTCAGGAAAAGAAAATAATTCAATTTGATAATGACCGTTAATTGCAAGATCCAATTTGTACGAATTTCTTTCTTCCCTGTAGGTTTCTGCCAAAACAGTAAAGCCCAACACTTCAGTATAAAACTTTTTACTTTTCTCAAAGTCGTCGGTTAAAATAGCCACATGATGTATTGCTTTTATCTTCATGAATAGAATTTAATCAGCCTTTTGTTTCAACTCAAAATCTTTTAGACTTTCGACCTTTCCCTGCACATCAAACAAATCTTCTGCAATCATTTTCTTTAATCGCCATAAAAAGTAATCCTCAGATGGGGCATCTTTAGTTTTGCTCATAAATTGATGAATGATCTTTGCACCTTTTTGCCAGTCAGCAGTAATGTGCTTCTTTAATTCTTCATCAAAAAAATCATAATCTGCCTGCTTTAATTTTTTTGCACCTTCGAGAATACGAATACCTTTATCTTCATTACTTATTTTAGTCCATTCATCAGGATCAATTTCAAATTCAGAAATGCTGACAGGACGCGCCAGTTTTTTAGCTTTTAAGAATTCACGTGCAGGAATTTCAAAAAGATGAGAAGGGTAAAATATATGTCCTTTATCATTGATAAAAGGAAGATTATTGAGAGAAAGCACATAGACTCTTCCAGCAAATTCCTTCAACTGCGATACTGACCAATAGTAGCCGGTTACATCCTGTTTATTAGGCGCCACCCAAATCCAAACTACCGCATCTTCGTTGTTGTTCAATTTCTCTTTTAATGAATTTATCGAAACAGATTCATCCCTGGCATCGTTTGGATCTCCGGTAATATCAAGCCACCAATTTTTGCGTAATTCGATTCCTTCTTCTGAAAAAATATTTTTCAACGGACCAATAGAAAAATCATCTTCTATTAATATTATCTCACCACTCAGTGATTCATCCAGCTCAAAACTTTTCGAAAGTGTTTTAATATCCTCTCTTTGAAAAACAATATGCAACATATATGGATTAAGAATTAAAATTAAAAAAAATTATACTTCAGCCAGGTCAACTTCAACCTTCAGGTTATCAATAATAAAATCCTGCCGTGAAGGAGAATTTTTTCCCATATAATATTCAAGTAATTGCTGGACGTGTATTTCAGGCAAAAGCATTACCGGCTGAAGCCTGATATCATCACCGATAAAATTTCCGAATTCTTCAGGAGAAATTTCGCCGAGCCCTTTAAACCTTGTTATCTCTGGCTTTGCGCCTAATTTTAGAACAGCTTTTTCTTTTTCCTGTTCATTGTAGCAATAGATCGTTTCCTGCTTTTCTTTATTTTTTCCGGGCATAGTTCTTACACGAAACAATGGCGTCTCTAAAATATAAACGTGTCCGTTCTTTACTAAATCAGGAAAGAACTGCAGGAAAAAAGTCATTAGCAAAAGACGAATATGCATCCCGTCAACATCCGCATCCGTAGCAATCACAATGTTATTATAACGTAGGTCTTCATATCCTGTTTCAATATTTAAAGCATGTTGTAAAAGATTAAATTCTTCATTTTCATAAACAATCTTTTTTGTCAAACCGAAACAGTTTAAAGGCTTTCCGCGAAGGCTGAAAACCGCCTGCGTCTCTACATTTCTGGATTTTGTGATAGAACCGCTGGCACTATCACCTTCAGTAATGAAGAGTGTGGATTCCATTCTTTTGGCGCTGATTTCATCCTTGTTTTTTCCTTCTGCTTCATCGTTAAAATGATAACGGCAATCACGAAGTTTTTTATTATGGAGATTTGCTTTTTTCGCACGTTCATTGGCAAGTTTTTTTATTCCTGCCATATCCTTTCGCTCTCTTTCATTTTGTTCAATTCTTTTCTTCAATTCCTCTGCTGTTGCAGGATTTTTATGAAGAAAATTATCCAGTTCTCTTCCCAAAAAATCGGTAATGAAAGATTTCACAGCCGGCCCTTTTTCAAACATCAAGGTTGATCCAAGTTTTGTTTTTGTCTGACTTTCAAAAACCGGTTCCTGTACACGGATACTTATCGCTGCACAAATACTTCCCCTGATATCCGTAGCATCATAATCCTTTTTATAAAATTCACGTATCGTCTTCACGTATCCTTCTCTAAAACCAGCGAGGTGCGTGCCTCCCTGTGTTGTAAACTGGCCATTTACAAAACTGTAATATTCTTCGCCATATTGATTATTATGCGTGAGGGCCACTTCAATATCTTCGCCCTTTAAATGAATGATCGGGTAACGAATTTCGTCTACATTGGTTTTGCGTTCCAGCAGATCAAGCAAACCATTTTTACTTATATATCTTTTGCCATTGTAATTTATTACAAGGCCCGCATTAAGGAAACAATAATTCCAAAATTGGTTATCGATAAACTCGCGGATATAATGAAAATTTTTAAATATTTTTTCATCAGGAATAAAAGTAACTAACGTTCCATTGTCTTCGGAGGTTTTGGATTCCCTGTTCTCGTTTATCAATTTGCCTCTTTCAAATTCAGCAGTTTTTTGCTTACCTTCTCTAACAGAAGTCACTTTAAAATATTCGCTCAAAGCATTGACGGCTTTGGTTCCTACGCCGTTAAGCCCAACACTTTTTTGAAAAGCTTTACTGTCGTATTTGGCCCCGGTATTTATTTTACTCACCACATCCACTACTTTTCCCAGCGGAATTCCACGCCCATAATCACGAATTGTTACAGTTTTATCTTCTATGGCCACATCCACATGTTTACCAAATCCCATTGTATGTTCATCAATGCAATTGTCGATTACCTCTTTTAATAATACATAAATACCATCGTCGGGACTGCTTCCATCGCCCAGTTTCCCGATATACATTCCCGGGCGAAGTCGGATATGTTCTTTCCAGTCTAAACTTTTGATGGATTCTTCGTTATAATCAAATATATTTTTATCAGCCATTTACTTTGTATGAAATTTTGCGCAAAAGAAAGAAATTTTAAAGACTTTACTTTTACAATCATTAAACATTACGGAACAGCAGCGTTTTACCGGCTTTCTGCTCAAATCTTCCAAATATACTTAAAGGGCAAAGCAAACGGAAGGGAATGTTGTAAACAGGGTGTGAAAAAAAATATTTACGCTTCTCTTGTCCCGTTTAATAACAAAAAATAAATCTTACGAATTTGTTGCTTTACTGTATTTTAAGTTATCCCGGTAAAAAGTCTAAGTTGATTTTACTCTTTGGTGTGCTTTTATAAAATCACTTACAAGATAGCTTATCAGTTTTCCGGTTGACAAACTGGTTTCGCCTGTATCTGCTGATTTGGAAGCGCCTTCGCAAATATGCAGATAAGCAATTTTAGCATCAATCGCAGCCAAATTCAAATATTGCCTTGCGTTTAAAGGCGTAATTCCACAGGGTGTAGAAGCGCTGCTTAAAACATTTTCTATTGAATCAAGATCAAGTTCCACACCGGTATAATTGTCATCTGTAAAACCGGTAGCATGAGCAATAGCCTGGATAAAATTTCTTTTTTCGTGAATAAAAATATCTTCATAAGTAATAAAATCGATAAAGGGATTATTCACAATATCGATCCAAACATTTTGCTGTAAATAATTTTCATGCACACCAACGATACAATATTTATTAAGGTACCCGTCTTCGTCTGCATACCGAAAAGCGTTTCCTGAATGCCTTCCTTCTAACGGGCGATAATCAGTATGTGCATCTAGGTTTATACAATTGATTTGCGCAAGCGGAATCTGTTCTGCTTTATACAACCCTTTGGCAGCGCCCTTTATAGCCGGGTAAGCGTTGTTGTGACCACCTCCAATAATTATAGGAATCTTCTGGTGCTGAGAAATAATTTTTACCAATTCTTCTACCGAATCGTCTATCCTGTTTACCAAAGAACGATAAGCCGTAATTTTTTCTTCATCAGTAACAGCATTTACATTGATGAGTTTTTCGGCATCAGAAAAATCAAAATGGCCAGCAAGAAAAATATTTTCTCCAGATAAAAAATCGTTGCTTTGAATATTTAAAAAGGATTCAAGAAAAGGGAACCATGCAGAATCCGCCCCGCCCCTACCCAGGTTCGCTTTCACACCTGTATTTTCAGGAATACCAAACAAAATATATTTTGCCGGAGTTTCCGCGATCATTGTTTCAAGATCATTATCCGTATCACATAAAACCATTTCTCCCAATTTGGTTTCAAATCTTCTCAAATGAGTTCGGAAAAGAATTGCCTTTTTACCGTAGCGTTTAAACTGTGAAAGCATATTATTGTTTTATAAAATTTTAATAAGGTTTTAAATAAAAGAACCGTTGATCATTACTTTATCAATATGATTGCTGGCAAACGAGTAAGGAAGATAAGCAAGTGACGGCACAGGTTTGGTAAAAATAAGATTGGCTTTTTT
>JBBQWJ010000086.1:0-11931 GCA_038210685.1 Chitinophagales bacterium
AAAGACTGATCAATCCCATTAAAACAGGAATATTTTTTTCAAACTTCTTTTCCCTGAAGTGGGTGTCTACTTCAAAACCACCTTTCAGCAATTCCTCAAAATTTTTGTAACCAATCGAGAGGGCGATGGATAAACCGATGGCACTCCACAAACTGTAACGACCACCCACCCAATCCCAAAATACAAACATATTTTCTTTATCAATTCCAAACTCTGTAACACCTTCTTCATTGGTGCTTAATGCAATAAAGTGTTTGGCAACTGCATTTTTATCTTTTGCGCTTTTTAAAAACCAATCTCTTGCAGAGTGAGCGTTGGTCATGGTTTCCTGCGTTGTGAATGTTTTGGAGGCAATCAAAAAGATCGTTTCATCCGGCGTTACCTTTTTCAAAACTTCCGCAAGATCGGTTCCATCTATATTGCTCACAAAATAGGGATGTATGTCTTTTATCCAGTAAGGTTTCAGCGCTTCCGTAACCATCACCGGGCCAAGGTCGCTTCCCCCGATGCCGATATTTACTATGTATTTTATTTTTTTACCGGTGTATCCTTTCCATTCGCCTTTATGAATTTTACGGCAAAAGTTTTTCATGTGTTCCCGTTCTTTTATTACCCCAGGCATCACGTCTTTTCCTTCAGACATCACCGGCTTGCCTGAAAAATTCCTGAGCGCCGTGTGCAATACAGACCTGCCTTCTGTTTCATTGATCAGTTCGCCGGTGAACATGGCTTTTATGGCTTTGTGCAATTCACACTCGTATGCCAGTTCGAGTAACAACTTTTTCGTTTCATTGCTCACCAGGTTTTTAGAAAAATCAACGATAATATCCGGAACAGCGAGGGAATAGTTTTTAAAACGATCCTGGTCCTCCCTGAAAAGATCTTTCATTGAAATGTGTTTCATTTCTTTAAAATGGTCGTGCAATTTTTTCCAGGCAACAGTTTTTGAGGGATTTACTTTTGGGAACATCTGATGGAGTTATATGTAAGTTATAAGTTGTAAGTACTATGTTGTAAGTCTTGCAAAAATAAGACCTATAAATTTTCAATAACAGCAATTGTTTTAAGAACCATTTCTTCTGTCACGCCCAGGTGAAGCACTATTCTTATTTGGGTGGGTGAAATGGCCATCACTAAAATATCGTTTTCTTTAAATTTTTCCGCCAATGATTTTGCAGTATATTTTCCTTTTACTTCGAAAATAATAATATTGGTTTGCACAGGGAACATGCTTCCTGTAAATTCTTTCTCTTTTAATGCCGCCACAATCTGTTGTGCGTGACGGTGATCCAAAGCGAGCCTGTCAATATTATTTTCCAATGCATAAATACCGGCAGCAGCCAGGTAGCCTGCTTGCCTCATTCCGCCGCCAAATACTTTGCGCACGCGCCTTGCTTTTTCGATGTAACCTTTTTTCCCCAATAAAACACTACCTACAGGTGTGCCCAATCCTTTGCTAAGGCAAATAGAAATACTGTCGAAAATATGCCCGTATTCTTTTGGATCCTCATCTTTAGCCACGAGCGCATTAAAGAGCCGCGCGCCGTCCAGGTGTAAACTTAAGTTGTTTTCTAAACAGACTTCTTTAATCTCCTGTATGTCAGACATTTCATAGCAACTACCGCCTCCACGATTGGCAGTATTTTCGAGGCTTACCAGTTGGGTTTTCGCTTTATGAATATCATCAGGGTTGATGGCTTCTGCAACCTGCGCTGCATTGATGCGGCCCAGGTTTCCTTCCAGCGGTTTTACCTGGCATCCTGAATTGAAAGCGATGCCGCCGCCTTCATAAATATATACATGGCTTAATTTATCGCAGATCACCTCATCGCCTGGCTGGGTGTGACATTTTATAGCAATCTGGTTGGACATTGTTCCGCTGGCACAAAACAATCCTGCCTCCATTCCAAACTTTTCAGCAAGCATTGCCTGCAATTTATTAACTGTCGGATCCTCATTAAAAACATCGTCACCTACATCTGCGCTACACATCTTTTCAAGCATTCCAGGTGTGGGTTTGGTAAAAGTATCAGAACGAAAATCAATCATAAGGCCGGGTTTTTTAAGGTAGCAAAAGTATTATATAAAAGTTAATTGCTAAGACAGAATTAAAATAAGGAAAGAATCACTGGTACACGTTATCGTGGCTCAATAATTGATGCTTTACTAAATTATTAATCAGGCTTTTTAAAACGTTGAATGATTGGAAATAAAATTAATAAAAATCTAAAATATTATTTTTCAAACATTTATTTACGGCTACGCTATGAAATTTGAAGAATGCATTGTAACTTTGTAATGTATTCAAAGATAACTGTGTTTAACAAATCTTTAGTAACGTTTCCCCAATTAAAATTGTCTAATCACTATTAATTATATAAAAAATGAGGCAACTTAAAATTGCTACGCAGATTACTAACCGTGACTCACAAGCGGTTGAAAAATATCTGCAGGAAATTTCAAAAATTGGGATGATCACTCCGGAAGAGGAAACTATCCTGGCACAAAAGATTAAAATGGGCGACCAGAGAGCCTTAGAGCGTCTCACAACAGCCAACCTACGTTTCGTAGTATCCGTTGCCAAGCAGTACCAACACCAGGGGTTATCATTAAGTGATCTTATCAACGAGGGCAACCTCGGATTAATTAAAGCGGCACAACGCTTCGATGAAACCAAAGGTTTCAAGTTTATTTCATACGCTGTGTGGTGGATTCGCCAATCTATACTACAGGCGTTGGCAGAGCAGGGCAGATTAGTCCGCTTGCCACAAAACAAAATTGGCACTTACAACAAAGCGAATAAAGCCTACATGGCTTTTGAGCAGGAACATGAAAGAGAGCCATCTACCGAAGAGCTTTCAGAAATTTTAGAGATGAGTGAAACAGAGATCAACAACATTTTTCAAAGCAATACCAGGCACACTTCCCTTGACGCGCCGGTACATGAAGCTGAAGATGTTGCCATGGGAGATCTTTTAAAAGGCGCAGGCGAAACTGACGAAGATGTGATGCACGATTCATTGAAAAATGAAATCCGTCGTGTATTGAAATCTCTTAGCCCGCGTGAAGCTGAAATCGTGAACGCTTATTTTGGCCTTGACGGCGAAAATGGTGTTACTATTGAGCAGATCGGACAAAAATATGATCTGACCAAAGAACGCATTCGCCAGATTAAAGAAAGAGCGATCAAGCGTTTGCAGAAAGCACGTTACAGCAGTGCGCTTAAAGCTTATTTAGGTTAATATTTTATTAACAAAATGTATAAAGCCGTTCTTTTCAGAACGGCTTTTTTAATTATGTGGACTTTATCTTTTTAAATCGTAGGGTTCTTTTTCTCCTTCAGATTTTATTGAATCCGAATTGTTTATGTGATACTTATGAGGTAAAACCGTATCAGCTTTAGTAGGAGTGCCTTCCATCGTGTCATGATCTAAAACACGTCCATTGGGTTTACAAGAGGCAAAAATTAAGGTTGAGGCGAGAAGAATAACGCAGCATCTAAAAACTTTCATTCAATTCTATTTAAGGTTAATTTATAATTGTTTACCGATCTGTTTAGAAACCTCAAACTTCCGATAAAAATTCTAATTCTTAAAATCTTTTCAAAATATTCGCGCCTTTTGAATGATTTAAGGACTTAAAGGAAGCGGCTTAATTGTAAAAGGTAATGTAGAACAGTAAACCAACAAAAAAGCCATCTTTTATATTCGATTAATGGATTTATTCTTAAAATTTTTATAATAAATTCATCGGCATAATTTTTGTTTATAGCGATAAAAATTCTGAGAATGTTAAAAAAAATTCTAATTCCGGTTCTTGCATCAACCGCCATTCTTTTAAACAGTTGCAGCAAAAAATCGGTTCCGTCCAAAACTGCTACTGTGATTCCCAGTAAAGGTACTGTGGTAAATACTTCCACGAAGAAAATCGAAACTGCTTCTGAACCATCGAAACCTGAAACAGTAGTTGTGGCCCCGGTTGTGGAAGAAAAACCCGCACCAAAGCCTGTTGCCAAGCCTGAATTTCCCAAGGTTATCTCTGTAAATGACAATGCAGCAAACAAAAGCATTGACGGACGTTTATTTTACGACGTTCTTGGGCATAGGTACTGGAAAAATTATAACGACGGAAAATATTATTTGTTTGACAAATCTATGTATAACAATCCCGATTTTCAGCCTCCAAAATAATCCGTTTTCACTTTAATTGTTTTCATATTTTTACCTTCTGATCTAAACATTTATCAGAGAAGAAGATTATTAATGTATCTTTGAAAGATTAGGTGTGTTAACTACACCATCTTCATTCACGATTCATCAGAATCATTAAAACAATAAAGGGAATATATGGCAGAAACATGGAATAAGAAAGAACGCGAAAAGAAAAAAAGACAAAACAAAAAAGAGAAAGCAGAAAAAAAGCAGGAGCGAAGGGAAAACAAGAGTACCAATCCTGAAAGTATGATTGCTTATATTGATGAAAACGGAAATCTTTCTTCCAAGCCGCCTGATCCTAAGAAAAAAATTATTGTAAATGTTGAGGATATAGAAATTGGTGTTCCCAAGCAGGAGGAGCTAAATCCTGAAGACCTGATACGCACGGGTGTAGTAACTTTTTTCAACAACGATAAGGGATATGGTTTTATAAAAGACAAAGAAACGCAGGAAAGTGTTTTTGTACATATCAATTCTTTATCAGAGCCCATCAAAGAAAATAATATCGTTTCCTTTGAAACTGAAATGGGGCCGAAAGGCGCAAATGCGGTCAATGTGAAACTGGTAAAATAAATTTCCCTTTACTAAGTAAATAAGATTTTAAAATAGAAACATTATGTGTTTCTATTTTTGTTTAAACAGGTTTTGAATCCGGTAATTATCGGATTGTTTGTTTACTGTAGAGACAATGAATGCTATCTTTGTAACACAAAAAGAATAAAATGAGTGAACAGCCAAATTTAGAAATTGCCACATTTGCCAACGGGTGTTTCTGGTGCACAGAGGCGGTTTTCCAGGAGTTAAAAGGGGTAGAGAAAGTGACGAGTGGGTATACAGGCGGGCATGTAAAAAATCCAACTTACGAGCAGGTTTGCCATAAAGATACCGGCCACGCCGAATGCCTGCAAATAGAATATGATTCCCAGCAAATTTCTTTTGATGAATTGCTGGAAGTTTTTTGGAAAACACATGATCCAACAACCTTAAACCGGCAGGGAAATGATGTAGGCCCGCAATACAGGAGCGCTATATTTTATCATAATGACGAACAAAAAGAAAAGGCAGAAAAATACAAAGCTGAATTAAATGCCAGTGGAATTTTTGATGCGCCCATCGTCACTGCTATTGAGCCTTTTACGGTTTTTTATCCGGCCGAAAATTACCATTCCGATTATTACAAAAGAAACTCATCGCAGTCTTACTGCTATTATGTAATAAAACCAAAAATGGAAAAATTTAAAAAAGTTTTTGGTGATAAACTCAAAGATGGATTGTAAATGTCATAAACATTTACTTAAGGGGAATTACTAAGGGTTTTAACTTTATAATTTTTATAAAATGTAATCCCCTCATTATTTGAAATGTGGCATCAAACTCATACCATTTTTTAGCAAAGTTGGGATCATACTTTTTATAGTGATGGTTATTTTGAAATAATTCACCCATAAGAAGAATTCCAAAGGGAGTAGTGTTTTTGGAATGATCACCATTATTAAAATTGCTATAACCTAATTTATGACCAAACCAGTTTACAATCGCGCCCTGGATCGGCCCCATTAAAAAATGAACTGGCAGTAATAAAAACCACCAGTAATTAGGGGCAAAGGCGATATAGATAGTAATATATAAAATGCCAAAACCTAACCGGGTAGCCCAGGAATTCCCTATCTTATCCAGTTTATCCCAAACAGGAATATATTCTTCCGTGAATTGCGGATCAGGCATATTTTTACCTGTAACAAATGAATGGAATATCTTAGACGTGTGCAACATCATCTGCCAGATATCTTTAAAAAAATGGGGCGAATGAGGATCTTCTTTAGTGTCACTATAGGTATGATGCATGCGATGCATCACAGCATAAGCCCTTGGTACTAAAAACGAAGAACCCTGAACAACCCATGTGAGAAAATAAAATGTTTTTTCCCAGCGCCTGCTTGTAGTATACATTTGATGAGAAGCAAAACGATGGAGGAAAAATGAATGGAAAAATAAAGAAAAGAACCAATGGAGAAAGAAAAAAAGGAGAATAAAGTACATTTAGAATATTAATGGTGCGAAAGCCGTAAATATACGTTTAATAAACTGATAACAGGGCAACCTATAAGGAAATTAACCTTTTGAAGGTAATTTTATTTCTCCAGTTTCACTCTTCTCAACTCCAGTAAATTCAAACCATTGGGAATAAAATTCTTCACATAAGGATGTACGAGCCAAATTACCATATCGTACCACAAAGGTACTATGGGCACGTTTTTCATCATTAACTGATCTGCCTGTTGGTACATTCTATACCTGGTTGAATCATTTTTTTCTGATAAGGATTTTTCATATAATTTGTCAAATTCCGGATTGTTGTACCGCGTATAATTGGGCGGCGCAGGATTTTTGCTATAAAAAACACTTAGAAAATTTTCCGCATCAGGATAATCGGCGATCCAGCTACCCCGAAAGAATAAAGCTTCCGACTTGGCGGTTTGTTCGAGTAAGAGGCTTTTCTGAACCACTTCTACGTTTATCGTGATGCCAATTTGCTGCAATTCGTTGGCAATGTAGCTGGCAAGATCTGCGTATAAAGGAACTGTAAGCAGTTTTATAGGCGGCAGGCCTTGCCCGTTTGGATATCCTGCTTCCTTTAATAATTCCAAAGCTTTTTGCGGATCATAATGGTAGCCTTTTACTTTGGAAGAATCGAATGAAGGGAACGCCGCAGGAATAAATCCACTTTCAGCAGGAATGCCTATTGAATTCCTTATGTAAAGGATCATCTTTTTCCTGTTAAATCCATAATTTATCGCTTTTCGGATACGCACATCCTTTAAAGGAGAATTCTTTACAACCGCCAGGCTGCTGTCACTTAAAAAACCTAAATATTCGGTAGTAAGTGCCGGTTGCTTTACAAGCCTGATCTTTCCTTCCCAATCTTTGCGGAGCGTTCCCGCTTTGGTAAGCACCTCATCCTTGAAGGAAGGATCGATTTCATTTACGAAATCAAGACGGTTTTGCTCAAATTCCAAAAACTCCGTTGCTTTGTTTTGCAAAAAAGTAACCTTAATTCCATCAAGATATGGAAGGCGCTTACCTAAACTGTCTTTTTCAAAATAATGGGGATTCTTTTTCAAAACAAGCGCTTGTTCCTCCTCCCAGGCCACCATTTCAAAAGGCCCCGTGCCACAGGGATGCCGCCTGAAATCTTTTCCATATTTTTCTACCACTTCCCTGGGAATTACCGAACAATACTGCATACTCATTACCCCAAGAATCGGGTGAAAAGGCTTTAATAGTTTTAACTGGAAAGTAGTGTCATCAATCGCTTTAAAAGGTTCTGTGGTATCCACTCTGCCGTTAAAGATCCAGGCGCCGCTGCTGGCGGTGTTTTTATCGAGGATACGCGAAAAACTATACACTACATCAGCGGCTGTCATCTTTCTTCCTTTGCCGTTTGGAAAGGCGGGATTGTCCTGGAAATACACATCATTGCGCAGGTGAAAAGTAAAGGTGAGGTTGTCTGCAGAAATATCCCAGCTTTTTGCAAGTGAAGGAACAAGGTTTAAATTATCATCAATTTGCACGAGCGTATTATATATTTGGTGTACCGCCCACATGATCGATTGGTTCTTAGCGAAGGCGGGATCAAGCGTAGCAATGCCGGATTGTTCATTGTACCGAAATATATTTCTATCACTTTGATGATGGGAACATGAAGGAAAAGCAACTATAAAAGCAAATAGCGGAAGAAGAAAGGAGCGTCGGAACATTTTTATCAGGGGTAAAGCGATTTGTTTTTTTAACTTCATCTTTGTTTATAAAAAAATAAATTTAGTAAATGAAAAAGAGAATTGCTGTTTTAAGTTTATTGCTGATTGGATTTAACGTATTACACGCCCAGGATTTTACTCATGCAGATACGTTGCGCGGAAGTAATGGCCCCGGCAGATCGTGGTGGAATGCTACAAAATATGACCTGCACGTAAAGTTTGATTTGGATGATAGTACGATCAGTGGTTATAATGTGATCAGCTATAAAGAACTTACAAAAAAGCATGCGGGATATTTTCAAATTGACCTTCAGGAGCCTATGGAAATGGATTCTGCTATTTTAGAAACCGGGTCCATTAAATACCCTTTAAACAAAATCAATTTATCCTTTTCCCGCGATAGTAATGTGGTTTATGTTTATTTACCTGAGTATACCCCGGTGATGATACGAAAACATGATATTAATACCATTGAAATCACTCAAAAAAATGCCAAAACTGATCAAAAGACCCATATTATTCCTGAAGTTTCCAACCTGGTTATTTACTATCATGGAAAACCAAGAATTGCTAAAATGCCTCCCTGGGACGGCGGCTTTGTTTGGAAAAGAGATACTTCCGGTAATCCCTGGGTAGCAGTTGCCAGCCAGGGCTGGGGCGCCAGTGTTTGGTATCCATGCAAAGATTACCAGGGCGATGAACCTGATAGCGCTGAGATGCATTTTAGTGTTCCCTCTAATCTGATGTGCATCAGCAACGGAAGATTGAGAAGTATTACAAAGAGCGACAATGATAATAGCGTTTATACATGGGCGGTAGTAAGCCCGATTAATAATTATGATATCACTTTTTACATTGGCAGGTTTGTGCATTTCGGGCAAATTTATAAAGGCGAGAAAGGGCACCTTACGATGGATTATTGGGTATTAGATTCAAACCTCACCAAAGCAAAAAAACAATTTAAAGACGCGCCAAGGATGATGAAAGCTTTTGAATATTGGTTTGGCCCATACCCGTTTTATAAGGATGGTTATAAATTAGTAGATGCACCTTACCTTGGAATGGAGCACCAGAGCGCGATTGCCTATGGCAATCATTACATGGAAGGTTATTTAGGCCGCGATCTTTCAGGTAGTGGCGGGGGATTGAAATGGGATTTTATTATCGTGCATGAAAGCGCACATGAATGGTTTGGCAATAATATCACTTCAAAAGATATTGCTGATATGTGGATCCATGAATCTTTTGCCAATTATGCCGAAGCACTTTTTACAGAATATTATTATGGAAAAAAGGCAGCCGATGAATATGTGATAGGTGTTAGGAAAAACATTCAAAACGATAAACCAATTATTTCGCATTATGGAGTAAATGAAGAGGGTAGTGGCGACATGTATTACAAAGGCGGAAACATGATCCACATGATAAGGCAGATCATCAACAATGATGAAAAATTCAGGAATATTTTGAGAGGCCTTAATAGAACTTTTTATCATCAAACAGTTACCAGCAAACAGGTAGAGGATTATATCAACCAGCAATCAGGAATCAATTTTTCAAAAGTATTCGATCAGTATTTGGGTACTACCCAAATTCCTGTTTTGGAATATAAAAAAGAAAATGGTCATATTCTTTATCGCTGGGCAAATTGCATTGACGGATTTAATATGCCCGTAAAGATTTATGACGAAAGTGGAAAATTGGTCTTTATTCATCCAACCCAAAACTTTAAAGTTGCTCCCAAAGGCATAACCGATTTAAAAGCAGATGAGAACTTTTACATTTTTGTAAAGGAAGTAGGCGATTAAATCAACAATAATGTATAAAATCATAATCCGGATTTTTTCTTCGTTTACTGGATTTTGTTGCGCAGAAAAATATTGCAAATATTGCAGGAACACTTTTTCAAAAGGAGCTTAAAGGGGCAACAAAAATATTACGCTAATTTAGTCGCCTAAATTCAATTATGTCGCAGGTAAGAAAGCAAAGTATTGTTTCAACGGTTTTTGTGTATGCCGGTTTTTTGATCGGATTTGTCAATACGTATTTATTTACCAGGCAAGGCTCAGTTTTTACCCCGTCGGAATATGGGTTAACCCAGATTTTTATTGCCGTAGCCAATCTTATGTATGCTTTTTCTAACCTTGGAATGGTTTCGGTGGTTTACAAATTCTATCCTTACTATAATGATAATCTACCTAAAAAGAAAAATGACCTTTTAACCTGGACTCTACTGGTAAGCGTTATCGGCTTTTGCTTTGTGATATTTGCAGGTATTGGGTTTAAGGATCTTGTTATCCGTAAGTTTGGAGGTAATTCGCCTGAGTTTATTCAATATTATTTCTGGGTATTTCCCTTCGGATTTTCTCTATTGATATTTTCCATTCTCGAAGTCTTTGCATGGAACATCCGTAAGTCGATCTTTACCACTTTTTTGCGGGAACTTTTTTTCCGGTTGGTGATACTAGGACTTATTTTCCTGATAAGCTTTAAACTAATCAGCAACTTCGACACTTTCATAAAAATGTATGCTTTCAGTTATGGCATAGTAGCTCTCGCACTTTTGGTTTACCTGGTTTGGAAGAAAGAATTTAATATAACCTTCACTATTAGCCGCGTTACCCGAAAATTTTATAAGAAAATGGTTTCAATGGCTTCATTGATATATGTGGGAAGCACCATTTATACGATTGCCATGTTTATAGATATGATCATTATCGCGTCACTTTTAGGAACTGATTCGGTGGGGATTTTTGGTTTGGCATTTGTTGTTTCGGGCCTGGTACAGGCGCCGCAAAGAGGCGCCGTGGCTGCATCCATACCAGTTTTATCGAAGGCCTGGAAAGATAAAGATTACGAAAAGATCAATTTGATTTACCAGCGTTCGGGAATTAATTTACTGATCGCATCCTTAGGTATTTTCCTGATCATCTGGCTAAATTATACGGATGCAGTTCACACCTTTAAACTTAAGCCTGCTTATTTGGAATCCCAATGGATTTTTTTCTTTTTGGGATTGGCAAGAGTGATCGATTTGGGAACCGGTGTTAATTCGCAAATCATCGGTACTTCTACTTTCTGGCGATTTGAGTTTATCAGTGGAATGATATTATTGTCTCTTGCGGTTCCTCTTAATTACTACCTGGTAAAGCATTACGGCATTATAGGCGCCGGTTATTCAGCACTTATTTCTTACTCAGTTTACAATATTATCCGCATCCTGTTTTTGAAAGCCAAATTCAATATGCATCCGTTTAGTGTTAAAACTATTTATGCGATTTTGCTGGCATTTATTTCCTATACTATTTGTTTTTTTATATTTCGAACCATGCATGGGTTTGCAGGCATTATGCTTAAAACCATTGTCTTTACTGCATTGTATGGAGGCGCTATTGTTTATTTTGATCTTTCCCCGGATGTGTTATCCATTTGGATGAATGTAAAAGACAGGACTTATAAGAGGAAGAAAAGAACTCCTCTTAATTGATTTACATTCTTTCAGGCACCCTTATTCCCAGGAGTTGCAATCCACTTTTAATTACACCTGCTGTCATAACGCTAAGGGCTAAACGCAGATTTTTCTTATCACTTGTTTCTGCATGGGCAACAGAATGTTCTGCATAAAAAGAATTATACAATTTGGCAAGATTAAAAACGTAATTGGCAATAATGGAAGGATTCATTTCTTCCCCCGCATCTGAAATAATGGTTGAATATTTTTCTAAAAAAATAATCAGTTGCCTTTCTAATGGAAGTAGTTGGCTTACCGATAACTGTTCACTTATAACCGATAACTGTTCATTTTCAACTTTCCTTAAAATCGATTGGATCCGTGCATAAGTATATTGAACAAAAGGGCCGGTAAATCCATGAAAGTCGATGCTTTCTTCCGGATTGAAGATCATTCGCTTTTTGGGATCTACACGTAACAGGTAAAACTTCATTGCGCCAAGGCCAAG
>JBBQWJ010000087.1:0-11905 GCA_038210685.1 Chitinophagales bacterium
AAACCCGCATATGAATTTGGTTACGGTTTGAGCTATACTCATTTTTCATACAGCAATTTAAATTTAAGCAGCTCTGTATTTAACGAAAAAATTACCGCAACAGTTAATATTAAAAATACAGGATCCGTTGCGGGAAAGGATGTAGTGGAACTATATATCAGCGCACCTGCGAAAGAAATGAAAAAACCTTCTGAGGAGTTAAAGGGATTTGCAAAAACCAATTTGCTGAAGCCCGGCGAAACTCAAAGGATAAGTTTTACTATTGATGCAAGGGACCTTTCATCCTTTGATACAAAATTGGCTTCCTGGATAGCAGAAGCTGGCTCGTATACAGTAAAGATTGGCGCTTCTTCAACTGATATCAAGCAAACATCCAATTTTAAATTATCAAAAGATATGATGGTTGAAAAAGATGAAAATGTTTTAAAACCACAAGTAGAGATTCCTGATTTCTCGAAATAGAAATAGATACTGTTGAAAAACTACAAGGGCTTTCCGGTGAATATTTGTTCGGCCGGGAAGCCCTTTTCTTTTATAACCAGTAAACAAACTTTTATTAAGGATTTTTATTTTGACAAGAAAGAAAGCCATAACTGCTTTTTGTTTCTTTGGGCATTGCATTCCTTTGCGGTATTTTTGCAAATTCAATTTGGAAAAAAAACATGAAAGAATTTAAGAGATACTTGCTCACGGCGGCGCTTCCTTATGCTAATGGCCCGGTTCATATCGGCCACATGGCTGGAGTGTATTTGCCGGGAGATATTTATGCGCGTTATTTAAGAGCGAAAAAACTGGACGTAAAATTCGTTTCAGGGAGCGACGAACATGGTGTGCCTATTACCATTCGGGCGATGAAGGAAAACGTTACTCCACAGCAGATAGTTGATAAATACCATTCAATTATTAAAGACAGCTTTGAGCAGATGGGAATTTCTTTTGATATTTATTCACGTACCTCGAATGCAGTTCATCATAAAACCGCGCAGGATTTTTTCCTGAATTTATATAATAAAGGTTTATTTGAGGAAAGAGAAAGCGAGCAATATTTTGACGAAGAGAAACAAATGTTTTTGGCAGATCGGTATATTGTTGGTACCTGCCCCGTTTGCGGAAATTCAAATGCTTATGGTGATCAATGCGAAAAATGCGGATCTTCTTTAAGTCCGGAACAATTGATTGATCCTAGGAGCGTTTTGAGCGATGCGGTTCCCATAAAAAGGAAAACGAAGCATTGGTATTTCCCATTGCAGGATTATGAGAACTTCTTACGGCAATGGATACTCGAAGATCACAAAGAGTGGAAAAATAATGTGTACGGTCAGTGCAAAAGTTGGCTGGATAAAGGTTTGCAGCCACGCGCTATGACACGCGACAGCAATTGGGGCGTAAAAGTACCTTTGCCCGGCACAGAAGGAAAAGTTTTGTACGTTTGGTTCGACGCACCAATTGGTTATATTTCCGCCACGAAAGAACTGACAGATAAATGGAAAGATTATTGGTACAGTGAAGACACCAAGCTTGTTCATTTTATTGGAAAAGATAATATCGTTTTTCATTGTATTATTTTCCCCTCAATGCTTGAAGCCCATGGAGATTTTGTGTTGCCTGAAAATGTTCCGGCAAATGAATTTTTAAATATTGAAGGCCAAAAAGTTTCAACCAGTCGCAACTGGGCTGTTTGGATTAATGAATATTTAAAAGATTTTCCGGGCCAGCAGGATGTGCTGCGTTATGTATTATGCGCTAATGCGCCTGAAACAAAAGACAATGATTTTACCTGGAAAGATTTTCAGGATAGAAATAACAGTGAACTGGTTTCAATCTTTGGTAATTTTGTGAACCGCACTTTTGTGTTGATGCACAAATTATGCAAAGGCAAAGTTCCTCCGTTACACACGGAACTTTTGGATGACGCTGATAAAAAGCTGATTGAAGAATTAAGCCTTACAAAAAATAAAGTTGAAAACTTAATAGAGCAATTTAAATTTCGCGATGCATTGTTTGAAGTGGTTGATCTTGCCCGAAAGGGAAATAAATATTTACAGGTAAAAGAACCATGGAAGGCCTCCTCAAACCTCTCCAAAGGAGGGACTTTAGAAAACTCAGCTGGTAAAACAACTTCTGAAAATATTAAAGATTCTCAGAACCCTCCTTTGGAGGGCAGGGAGGCAGTTGATAATTGCCTTCATATTTGTTTGCAACTATGTGCCAATCTTGCCATTTTCATTAATCCATTTTTACCTTTTACAGCAAAAAAATTGCTTCACATGATGAAGGTAGTAGAGAAAATGCTTGAGTGGGAAAATGGCGGTGAACTGAAATTGCTTAGCACCGGTTATTCTTTAAGGCCTCCTGAATTGCTGTTTAGGAAAATTGAAGATGCAGAAGTGAAGGCGCAGGTAGATAAACTGGAAAATAATGCAAAAGCAGCAGCTGCATTGATTGAAAAAGCATCTTCACACACGCATGAAACTGAAACAATGGAAGAGAATAAAACAGAAGCGCAACAATTGAAACCAGAAATAGTGTTTGATGATTTTGCAAAAATTGATCTTAAAACCGGAACAATTGTTTCGGCCCAAAAAGTAGAAAAGGCTGATAAGTTATTACAACTTGAAATTGATTTGGGTTTTGAAAAAAGAACCATTCTTTCAGGGATTGCGCAACATTTTACCCCGGAAGAAATTAAAGGAAAACAGGTTGTAGTTGTGGCTAACCTTGCTCCTCGCAAAATGCGTGGAATAGAAAGCAATGGAATGATCTTAATGGCAGAAGATAAACAAGGAAAGTTGCATTTTGTAAAACCGGATAATGTAATTGAGAATGGAAGTGGAGTGAGTTAGGGGAAATAAAAATCCTCATTTTTTGTTGGGTTACTGTGCTTTTCATTTTAAAAGCTTTTGAAGTTTTGCCTTATCTAATCCCAAAATAAAAATCTTCAGAATTTCTTTGTTTACTTTTTTTTATTCAGATGATAACAATTTATCAGGCTCAAAAAAATAGCTTAATTTAGATTTAAAATAGTTGTTTAACTAACTAAAAATTATGCTACACAAAAGAAATATCAATAAAGTTACAGTTTTAGGAAGCGGTGTAATGGGAAGTAGAATTGCATGCCATTTTGCAGGTATCGGTGTGCAGGTGTTGTTGCTTGACATCGCTCCAAAAGAATTGACAGAAAGTGAAAAGAAGAAAAATTTGTCGTTGGAAGATTCGGCTGTAAAAAACAGGATCGTAAATGAAGCCTTGGCTGCTGCAATAAAGTCATCTCCTTCGCCTCTTTACACAAAGGATGACCTTAGAAATATCACCACCGGAAATTTTGATGGTAACATGAAAGACATCGCTAACAGCGATTGGATAATTGAGGTAGTGATAGAAAGATTGGATATTAAAAAACAGGTTTTTGACCAGGTTGAAAAATTCCGCAAACCGGGTACACTTATCACTTCGAATACTTCAGGCATACCGATTCATTTGATGGCGGAAGGAAGGAGCGATGATTTTAAGAAACATTTTTGCGGTACGCATTTTTTTAATCCACCGAGATATTTAAGACTACTTGAAATTATTCCTACTGAATTTTCTGATCAAAGTGTAGTTGATTTTTTAATGCACTATGGTGATTTGTTTTTAGGAAAAACTACTGTTTTGTGCAAAGACACTCCGGCCTTTATTGCCAACCGGATCGGTGTTTTCAGTATCATGTCCATTTTTCATATCATGGATAGACTCGATCTGAATATTGACCAGGTTGAAGCGCTCACAGGCCCGATAATGGGACGTCCTAAATCTGCAACCTTTCGAACTGCAGATGTGGTAGGTATTGATACTTTGGTAAAGGTGGCAATGGGCGTTAAAGAAAGTTGCCCCGATGATGAGGCAAAAGATATTTTTGTGATTCCTGCATGGTTGCAGAAAATTGTTGACAATAAATGGCTGGGAGATAAAACGGCACAAGGATTTTTTAAGAAGACAAAATCAGCAGATGGGCAGAAAGAAATTCTTTCGCTTGATCTGAAAACATTTGAGTATGCGCCGAGACAAAAGGCAAAGTTTGCCACCGTTGAGACTTCAAAACCCATTGAAGATCTTAAACAAAGAATAAAAGCCTTATCCCAGGGAAAAGACAAAGCGGGAGAGTTTTATCGGCAGTTTCATTACAGTCTTTTTGCTTACATATCTAATCGTATTCCTGAAATAAGTGATGAAATTTACCGGATAGACGATGCCATGAAAGCCGGCTTTGGCTGGGAGATCGGGGCTTTTGAAACATGGGATGTTTTGGGCGTGAAAGAAACGGTTGAAGCAATGAAAAAGGAAGGATACGAAGTTGCCTCATGGGTAAATGATTTTCTGGAAGAAGGGAACACCGCTTTTTATAAAGTGGAAAACGGAAAGCGTTTATACTATGACGTTAGTACGAAAAAATATTTACCTCTTCCCGGCGGCGGCGCATTTATTATACTAAGTGATCTTACTGAAAAAACAGTTTGGAAAAACAGCGCTTGTAATTTGTATGATTTAGGAGATGAAGTAGTGGGCCTTACATGGAATACCAAAATGGGAAGTATCGGAAGTGAAGTTTTGGAAGCTTTGAATAAATCCATTGCTATCGCTGAAGAAAAATATAAAGGGTTAGTCATCGCCAATGAAGGAGCGCAATTCAGTGCTGGTGCTAATGTGGGAATGATCTTTATGCTTGCCGCCGAACAGGAATATGAAGAACTGGATATGGCCATTCGTTTGTTCCAAAATACAACGATGAAGATTCGTTATTCTTCAATTCCCGTGGTAGTTGCACCGCACGGACTTACATTGGGAGGTGGTTGTGAAATTTGTTTACATGCGGATAAGGTTCAGGCCGCTGCAGAAACTTATATTGGTTTGGTTGAGTTGGGGGTCGGGTTGATTCCCGGCGGTGGCGGAACGAAAGAATTTGCATTACGCGCTTCCGATGCAATTCAACACAATGAGCCTGCAACTATTCCTTTGCAAAACCGGTTTTTCACAATTGGTACTGCTAAAGTTGCCACTTCAGCGTTTGAAGCATTCGATATGGGAATCTTGCGAAAAGGAACAGACGAAATCAGTATCAATCAATCAAGAAGAATTGCAGAAGCGAAAGAAAGTGTGATTGATATTTTTAATAGCGGCTATACAAAACCTGTTCAAAGGTCAGATATTAAAGTTTTGGGCCGTGAAGGGTTAGGAATGCTATATGCCGGTATTAACGGCATGTTCAGGGCAAATTATATTACAGAATATGATGTGTTGCTGGCAAAAAAATTGGCCTATGTAATGTGTGGAGGTGATTTGAGTGAAGCTACGATTGTAAATGAACAATATCTTCTCGACCTGGAACGGGAAGTTTTTTTAAGCCTCTGCGGTCAGAAAAAAACATTGGAAAGATTACAAAGTGTTCTCAAGAGTGGTAAGCCTGTTAGAAATTAATTCGTCTGACGGTCTCTGACGTATTAATTTCTATCTACCTGATCAGACCGGGAGGGTCAGATTAGTAAACCAACAAATTCAACAGATTTTTAATTTTACAAGCCGGATAATTTTCCGGCTTTTTTGATTCATCTAAATAAATTTTACCAAAGAAAAAAAATAAATTTTAATTAAACGTTTGTTTAGTTTTAAACAAGTGTTTAACTTTGCGCTCTTTTTTAAAGATGACAAAGAAAGAAATTATTATAGAATCCGCACTAAATCTCTTTAGTACCAAAGGTTTTGAAGGTACATCAGTGAGAGAAATAGCTACTGAAGCAGCGGTGAATGTGGCCATGATTAATTATTATTTTGGTTCTAAAGAAAATTTATTTAAAAGAGTAGTAGAATATCGTGCTTCTTTTTTAAAAGGAATTTTTGCAGACCTTATCAATAATTCTTCCCTTTCATCAATAGAAAAAATTGATTTTATTATAGATCAAACGATTGAAAGAAAATTATCAAATGCCCAATTTCATCATATTCTTCATAGGGAATTATCATTGGAACACAGGCCCGAGTTAAGAGAAGCGATAAGCGATATTCTTTTGAAAAATATGGCCCCCATGAAGACGATAATAAAAAATGGCATACATGATGGTGAATTTAAGCAGGTTGATATTGAACTGACACTCACAACTTTGTTGGGAACCATTCATTACCTGCTAACATCAGATATTATGTGTCGAAAAATTTTGGGAAAAAAAGAAGGGTTTAGCCCTTTTCAAAATAAGTATTTAAAAAAACGTTTGAGTGAACACACAAAGCAATTAATGCGTTCGCATTTGTTGAAAAAATAAAAAACATTTAAATAAGATGAGCAGGAGTGTACTAAAATCAGGATCCAAAAAGCTTTCAGTCAAAACAATAATATTTATTTTTTTAGTTTGTAATCTTATGCCTGTTGTTTCAAAATCGCAGGATGTAAAAAAGCTTACACTTCAGGAAACAATTGATCTGAGTATTAAGAACAGTAACATTCTAAAAGCTGCAGCTGCAAGAAATGATGAAGCATCAGCGCAATTGCGACAGGCCCTGGATAACAGGCTTCCAAATGGAAGTGTGTCAGGAACTTACATGTACCTGGCGAATCCTAACATTACTTTAAAAACGAATGCCTTTAGCGGTAATAGTGATAGTACAGGTGGTAGCAAAAGGTTGCCTCATATAAACCAGGCGATGTATGGAAGTGTGAGTTTTTCGCTGCCCGTTTATGCAGGTGGTAAAATTAAGTATGGTATTGAATCAGCAAAATACCTGCAGCAGGCAACGATGCTGGATGCTGAGAATAACAGGGAAGCTGTAATTCTTAATGCAATCAATGCGTATGTTAATTTGTATAAAGCGGCAGTAACTGTGAACGTGGTGCAGCAAAATCTGGATCAATCTCGCCAACAGGATTCAGTTTTTGGCCGTCTTGAGCAAAATGGATTATTGGCAAGAAACGATTTGTTGAAATCTGAACTCCATACTTCAAACATTGAATTGTCACTTCTTGATGCTCAGAGCAATTTAAAGACAGCAAGGGTTAATATGGATCTGATGATCGGTTACCCTGAAACGACTGAATTAAGTACAGATTCTACGGGTTTTGATAAAGACCTTTCTGTAAAAACCATTGATGAATACGAACAAATTGCATTGAATAGCAGGAAAGATATCATGGCACTTTCTTTCAGAAGAAAAGCTGCCACAACCGGGATAAACCTTGCAAAGGCTGAATTGTATCCAAATATAGCTTTGACAGGAGGGTATCTTGCCGCTGACATTCCTCATATAATAACGGTGACAAATGCAGCAAATATCGGCGTGGGTTTGCAATACAACCTTTCTTCTCTCTGGAAATCAAAAGCAAAAATTGCGGAAGCAAAATCAAGGCAGACAGAAATAATGGCTAACGAGGCTGAGCTTTCTGACCAGGTGAAACTTCAGGTGAACCGCGATTTTGAAAACTTTTTATTAAGCCAAAAGAAAACCGATGTTTATCATAAAGCAGTGGTACAGGCAGAAGAAAATTACCGGATCACAAAAAATAAATATGATAACAACCTGGTAAATACAACGGAACTTTTGGATGCAAATGTTTCTTTACTACAATCAAAAATAAATCTTGCTGTGGCCAAAGCAGACGTAATACTGGCTTACAGCAAACTATTGGAAACAACAGGAACCTTAACGAATAATCAATAAACTAAAAGCGGCAAATTACTATGCAAGCAGAAAAAGAAGAATTTCCTTCAAAAAAAGAAACGATAAATAACGAGAAGGTGGTAGCCGAACCCAAAAAAAGAAGCAAAGTCTTTTTAATATTACTGATCGTAATGATAGTGGGAGGTGGATGGTTTGGTATCTCCAAATATATTTATGCGCAACATCATGAAGAGACTGATGATGCACAGGTAGAAGCAGATATTATTCCTGTAATACCCCGTGTATCAGGCTATGTGAAAGAGGTTGGCGTAAAAGACAATCAAATGGTTAAAAAGGGTGATACAATGATCATCCTGGATGATCGTGATTATCAAATCCAGCTTCAGCAGGCAGAAGCAGCATTGGCTACTGCAAAAAGTAATGTGTCTGCAAGCCAGGCCAATGCGCAGGCCGCACGTTCAGGGATAGCAAATTCCCAGGTAGGAGTTTATACTGTTGATGCGCAGATAGAAGCAGCAAAAGTAAACCTGACGCGTGCTTCCCAGGATTTTAACCGTTACCAGAACCTAATCCAGGATCATTCAATTACCCAACAACAATTTGAGCAGGCACAAGCCGCCAAAGATTTGGCAGAGAGGCAATTGGATATTCTTCGTCAGCAGAAAAAGCAGGCAAGCTCGCAAACCGGCGTGGTTGCTTCACAATCAAAAGCTTCTTATGAGTCAGTGGGGGTGGCAGAATCAGAGGTAAAACAGCGTGAAGTGGAAGTAGAGAGTGCAAAACTTAAACTTTCTTATACAATCATTACGGCCCCTGCTGATGGCCGACTTTCGAGAGTAGATGTGGTTACTGGCCAGTTGTTACAAGCCGGTCAATCTACTTTTAATATTGTTCACAGTAATAAAGAATGGGTGGTGGCAAATTTTAAAGAAACCCAATTGAAAAAAATGGCTGTTGGACAAAAAGTGGTTATTCATGCAGATGCATTTCCTGATCATGATTTTGATGCGGTACTTTCTTCTTTTTCACCGGCAACAGGAGCAAAATTTTCTTTATTGCCACCTGATAACGCGAGTGGAAACTTTGTAAAAGTGGTTCAAAGGCTTCCGGTAAAAATTGAATTTACTAATCCCTCAGATACTTTATTGCAAAGATTGAGGCCCGGCATGAACGTAAATGTGGATGTACATCTTAATTAAAATTTTTAAAAGGTCAAGAGCGGAAAAATGATGCAACAAAATTCTTTAGTTGAGTATGGGGCAAGGCGAACGATTGTTACGATAACCGCCATCATCGCCGCCTTACTTGAAATTGTTGATACTACTATTGTAAACGTAGCCCTCACAGATATGAAGGGTAACCTGGGCGCTACACTTACAGAAATTGGCTGGGTAGTTACCGCTTATGCTATCGGAAATGTGATCGTTGTACCGATGACTAGTTGGCTCTCTCAGCAATTTGGAAGGCGCAATTATTTTGCAGCTTCCATAATGATCTTTACTACATTTTCTTTTTTGTGTGGTAATGCCACAGGTATCTGGGAGTTGGTGGCTTTTCGTTTTTGCCAGGGTCTTGGTGGCGGCGCTTTACTGGTAACCTCGCAAACCATTATTACTGAAAGTTACCCGATTGAAAAAAGAGGAATGGCACAGGCAATATATGGGCTTGGGGTAATTATTGGGCCTACTTTGGGGCCGCCGTTAGGGGGTTACATTGTAGATCATTTTAGCTGGCCTTATATTTTTTATATTAATATCCCTATTGGAATTATAGCCACTTTGTTAACCCTGCAATTTATACGGAGTCCTAAATTCCAGGAAAAGACTTCCCGCAAACATATAGATTTTTTAGGCATTATTCTGTTGGCGATTGCTGTCGGTTCTTTACAATATGTGCTGGAAAAAGGTCATGATGATGATTGGTTCAACAGTAGCCTTATTATTTTCCTAAGTGTTGTGTTTATTTTTGGATTTTTCTTTTTTATATGGCGTGAACTTTCCTATAAAAATCCGATTGTAGAACTACGTGTACTCAAGAATGGAAACCTTCGAATTGGTACCATATTGTCTTTTATTTTGGGATTTGGGCTTTATGGCTCTACCTTCATAATTCCCTTATACACCCAATCAACCCTTGGATGGACAGCCGAAGACGCGGGATTATTATTTATACCATCTGGTATTGCTACGGCCTTTATGATGCCAATTATAGGCAGACTTTTGCAACGAGGAATTAAGCAGCAATACCTGGTGGCAGCCGGGCTTATTATATTTTTTCTATACAGTCTTTGGGCCTACAAAATACTTACGCCTAATACTCCTGCGGAATCATTTTGGTGGCTCCTAATGTTCAGGGGTTTTGGTTTGAGTCTTTTGTTTATCCCAATTACTACGCTGGCACTTTCCACTTTACACGGACAACAAATAGGGCAGGGCGCCGCTTTTACGGGTATGATGCGCCAATTAGGAGGATCTTTTGGTGTTGCGGTGATTACCACTTTTATCGCGCGGGCCAATGTAACTCACCGCGTAGATATTATAAGTCATTTAAGTACAACTAATCCGGTAGTCCAAAACAGGGTGGCAATGATGCAACGCGGCTTTGAGAGTAAAGGAATGACGCCTGATATAGCGCTGCAATCAGCCTATAAGGCATTGGATTTTTCCGTTACCAAACAGGCGATGGTCTTGTCTTATATGGATGTCTTTTTATACATCGGCATCCTGTTTTTGATTTGTGTACCTTTCGTTCTATTGATCAAAGAAAAAAGAAACAAAAAGGTGGACCTTTCATCCGCTCTTCATTAAAGAAACAGAGTCGTTTTTTAAAGTTAACAATTTTACTTTTGAAAATCCTTCGGTTGAATAACTTCGTACTATTATATTTGCATAAATCAAAAAGTAAAATTGAGTAACTCTACAACTGAAAGAAAGGCGTTTTTTAAAAGCTTACGTGGAAAAGGGACTGACGGTGCCGAAATGAGCTTTATGGATCATCTTGAAGTTTTACGCTGGCACATTTTTAGGGTTGCAATAGTGCTTATAATAGTTGCGTTTGTCGTCTTCTTTTATGTTGATTGGATTTTTGATAATATTATTCTTGCCCCATCGCGAAACAGCTTTATCACTTATTCTGGTTTATGCAACCTGGGCCACAGGCTTCATCTGGGCGATTCTCTTTGCATGCCTCCTGTAAGTTTCCAACTTTTAGGTTCCACGGTTAGCGGACCGTTCATGTCTGCTATCAACATTTCTTTTATCGGCGCAATTGTCATTGCTTTTCCCTACCTTATCTGGGAACTCTGGCGATTTGTAAAACCGGCATTGTCTGCTAAAGAAGTCAGTTATGCGAGGGGAAGCATTGGATGGGTGGCATTATGCTTTTTTTCAGGAGCTGCTTTTGGCTATTTTTTATTAGCGCCGTTTACTTTTAACTTTCTTGCTAATTTTCAATTAGGAAAACTGGGTGTATATAAGTATATGCCTACACTTGACGATTATATCGATACACTTACTTCTCTTATACTTGGCTGTGGGATGGCATTTGAGCTTCCTGTGCTTGCTTATGTACTTTCTAAATTAGGATTGATCACACCTAAGTTCTTAAAGAATTACCGTAAGTATGCTTATGTTATCATCCTCGTCGTTGCTGCGGTAATTACTCCTTCTCCAGATTGGACCAGCCAAACTATTGTGGCGGTTCCCTTAATAATTCTTTACGAGATAAGCATTTTTATCAGTAAAAGGGTATACAAACAAAAGAAAGAAGCAGAAGCTCAATGGGATTAACATTTTCTGGGTACTTTAAACTTTCGGAAAAAAAATCAATCAAATAAAAGTTAAAACCGCTTTTCAGCAGGTTGTAAATTTTGATTAAATGAATGATTTTTTTAGCTTGCAGTTACCTCCGATGAAAACTCCTTTAAAATATATATCGCTATTTCTTTTATTTTCTTTCGCATTCCTTTCGATTGTTCCCGGTAATCGAACAAATAAACGGGATTCTTATTTTAGAAATGAAACCGCCCGGCTGCATGCTAAAGCAAATCCTTATTACATTATTATTTCTAAAAAAAGTTATGAGCTAAGAGTTTACGATGATAAAGGCTGGTATGCTACCTATCCATGTGTTTTTGGAAGCAGCGATTTTCGCGATAAATATATGGAAGGTGACAAAAGAACTCCCGATGGAAACTTCAAAATCATCGCCAAAAAGAATGATTCCAAATGGAAATATGAACTTCTGTTGAATTATCCTAACC
>JBBQWJ010000088.1:0-11747 GCA_038210685.1 Chitinophagales bacterium
GCATAAAGAAGCAACTTCATTTTTTTACCAGTATATAGCATCTGGTAAAAAACCTGTTGCACCAGTTTTTTCAATTGCTTTTTTTGGAGAGAAACATCCAGTAAACTACTTTCCCACTCATTTTGTAATAACTCCTTTTGCCGTTTATATACAGTTGGAAAATTAAATGTTTGTGAGATACCAAACCTGCTATCATTATAGGCGCTGTTAATCTGTCCCGTTTCTGCATAGGCATTTGCCTGTGGAATAGCCGCAGAAGTTTTGATTAGCATTTGTTGATATTTAGCCCTGGTTTGCCCGTTTTTAAGTTCCTGGTTATTCTTCAGGGCAATATCTATTGCAGTATTAATTGTAATTGGTTTTTGACTGAAAGAAAAATGACCCATTCCAAGAAATAATACCAAAAGAATGGAAGAAATTACGGAACCTTTTTTATTTGATTTTTTTATGAATCCCTTTTCAAAAGTCATATACAATATAGGTAAAACGAATAAGGTGAGAAATGTGGCAATTAATAATCCGCCTATTACCACTGTAGCCAAAGGCCTTTGCACTTCTGCACCGGCACCGTTGCTTAGGGCCATAGGCAAAAAGCCAAGTGAAGCAACGAAGGCCGTCATTAATACCGGCCTCAGCCTTACTTTTGTTCCCATCAATACTATTCTTCTAAGGTCTTTGTTCCCTTCATTTTTTAGCTGGTTAAATTCTGCTATAAGTACAATCCCATTTAAAACTGCTACACCAAAGAGGGCTATAAAACCAATACCAGCGCTTATACTAAACGGCATACCTCTCCCTGCCAGGAATATAATACCGCCAATAGCAGATAGCGGAATGGCTGAATAAATCAGCAGCCCTTGTTTAATAGAATTAAAAGCAAAATATAGCAGGAAGAAAATGAGTAATAATGAAGCTGGTACTGCAATCATTAACCTCTTTTTTGCGGCATTAAGATTTTCGAATGCGCCTCCATAGGTTATATAATATGCAGGGGGAAATTTTAGTTGCTTATCTACTTTAGCCTGAAGTTCAGTCACAATACTTTGAACATCTCTGCCCCTTACATTAAAGCCTACAACAATTCTTCTTTTTGCATCTTCTCTTTGTATCTGGTTAGGGCCCTCTTTTATTTGCACATCTGCCAGTTGATACAAGGGAACCTGTGTTCCACCCGGTGTTGGTATCAAAAGATTTTGCACGTCCTGCAAACCGGTTTTTAACTCTCCCTTCAGGCGTACCACCACATCAAACCTCTTTTCGCCTTCAAATAGCATACCTGCACTCTGGCCGGCAAATGAGGCATTTACTATTTTATTAATATCTGATATATTTAAATTGTATTGGGCAATAGTATTTCGGTTATAATTGATGATGATCTGTGGCATGCCGGATATTGCTTCCACATATAGATTTTTGGCGCCATCAACACTGTTGATAATATCGCCCAATTTTTTTGCATAGGAAGCAAGCGTGTCAAGATTCTCTCCAAATATTTTACATACCACATCCTGCCTGGCACCCGTCATTAATTCGTTAAAGCGCATCTGAACAGGATATTGAAAACCTGCAGTGATACCAGGAACTTCCTTTAATGCCTTACCCATTTTCTCACTGAGCTCATTAAATGTTTTGGCAGAAGTCCATACTGCTTTCGGCTTTAATATTACCATCATATCACTGGCATCCATTGGCATTGGATCAGTGGGTACCTCGCCACTGCCGATTTTGGTAACTACCTTTTCAACTTCGGGAAAATCACGCAATAAGATGTGCGCTGCCTGTTGCGTACTTGCAATGGTAGTTTCTAAGCTACTGCCGGTTAATACTCTTGTATCTACAGCAAAATCGCCTTCTTCCAAAGAAGGGATAAATTCACCTCCCAATGTGGATAATAAATAAATGGCGAAGAAGAACAGGCCGATTACTAATAATAAAACTGTTTTTGGGAAACCGATTACCCTTTTTAAAGCTGTTTGATACACTCTCTCCACTTTACTCATTAGCTTATCTGAAAAGTTGGGTTGGTGTTTTATTTTTTTACTCAGGAAAAGAGCACTCATCATAGGAATATAAGTGAGTGAAAGAAGAAAGGCGCCCAATAAGGCAAAAGCAACTGTTTGTGCCATTGGCTTAAACATTTTACCTTCTATTCCCTCTAAAGTGAAGATGGGTAAGTAAACAACAAGGATGATTATCTGGCCGAATACAGCACTGTTCATCATCTTGCTTGCTGATTGTTTTACCTCCTTATCCATTTCCTGTGGGGTAAGCTGATTAGTATGTACAAAATGTTTGCTATGGCCAAGGCGATGCATGACAGCTTCAACAATTATTACAGCACCATCTACAATTAACCCGAAATCGAGAGCGCCAAGGCTCATCAGGTTTCCGCTAACCCCAAAGAGATTCATCATAATTACTGCAAACAACATAGCCAGTGGAATAACCGACGCTACCAGCAAACCCGCCCTGAAATTGCCCAGGAATAAGACTAATACAAAAACAACGATCAGTGCGCCTTCCATAAGGTTCTTTTCTACCGTGCCTATTGCGTTGTTCACCATTTTGGTACGATCTAAAAAGGGTTCTATAACCACTCCTTCAGGCAGTGTTTTTTGAATTTGCTTAATACGTACTTTTACATTTTTAATAACTTCATTACTGTTAGCACCTTTTAGCATCATCACTATTGCTCCCGCCACTTCCCCCTGGTCATTATAACACATAGCGCCATACCTGGTAGCATTACCAATTTTTACATCTGCCACATCCTTAATAAATAGCGGAATGCCACCTTTGGTGTTTTTTACAGCTATATTATTAATATCGTCTATGCTTCCCAGCAGCCCTTCAGAACGGATGTATAAAACCGTAGGGCCTTTTTCTATATAAGCTCCTCCCGTATTCTGATTATTATTTTCCAGCGCTTTAAATACATCAGATATAGTAATGTCGTGTGAGAGTAATTTATCAGGGTTTATTTCGATAGAGTATTGTTTCAGTTTACCTCCAAAACTGCTTACTTCTGCTACACCTTTCACACCTAATAACTGCCTGCGAACAATCCAATCCTGGATAGTTCTGAGCTCTGTTTCATTGTATTTATTTTCATACCCTTTTTTGGGCCTTACCACGTATTGATATATTTCGCCAAGTCCTGTACTTACCGGCCCCAGCACCGGGATGCCTATCCCCGCTGGTATTTCGGACTGCACCACTTGCAACCGCTCTGCTACCTGCTGCCTTGCCCAGTAAATATCTGTGGCATCATCAAAAACAATTGTTACCAGCGAAAGTCCAAACCTGGAAAAGCTCCTGATCTCTTTTAAGCCGGGAATATTATTATTTACCTGCTCTATCGGAAACGTAACCAGGCGTTCAATATCAGTAGCACCAAATGAAGGAGCAATGGTAATAACCTGCACCTGGTTGTTGGTTATATCCGGCACAGCATCTATAGGGAGTTTGGTAAACTGGTAACTGCCATATCCTATCAGGGTAATTATAAACAAGCCAACAAGGAGTTTGTTTCGTATAGCAAATCCAATTATTGCATTCAGCATAATTAATTTATTAGTTATTAAAATGAATTAATCGCTTTATAGAAATATCCAAAAGCAGAAATTCATGAAGTGTAACGACTTCATGAGAGAGTAACTAAATAATTAACAGGACTTGGGAGGTTCCCAGATTCTTGAAAAATAAGAGGGAAGAATATCATGGTTACATGCCAGGAAAGAATTCTCTTTCTGAACAGTTGGGGGTTGATGAATAATTACCGCCGTATATAAAGGAATAAACGGAGCCGATAAAGCGAAAACACATTCGTTGGAAGTTTTAAAAGGCAACTGCATATCTCTGTCGTGGTCAGCATCCTGGGGGGTTCCATGCATATAGTGAATGTCAAGAAATTTGAGGAACGTTATTGAATGATCGTTAATCTTATGTTCTTTATAATGTTCAAAAATTACCGGAAGTTTAAGCAATTGAACAGCCTCTGTTGTAGAGAACAGGTAAATGGCTAAGAAGAATATGGCTGTTATTTTTTTCAATATAGTAAAGATAAAACTATTACGTGTAATTTTTAGAAAAATAGTAATCGATTTGAACCCTTTGATCTTTTGGCGACCAGGAAATGTTCAGGCTACCGTTGGCGTGCGCGCCAAAGGTTATTCATTGCTAATTATGATGGGACTAATTAATAAACTATGCCGGTTATTAAATAACTTTCGTCTACGCCTTACTGTTATATAATAGAAGTAAAACAGAAATCAGCAGAATTTGTTAGTTTACTGTAAACACTGAGTTGTAAACTAAGGCGACCTGCCCTTGCTTAGTTGAATCAGCAACACATATAGATTGTGACAAATATCAATTTCCATACTGATATCAGTCATAGTATTCAAAAAATAATCAATTTAAATTGCTACAATAATTAATAAAAACCTTCTTTATGAAAAAGTATAACATTAACTATGCACGCAAGTTGGTTGTTTCATTTTTTTTTGTTGTGATGCTTAATTTCATTTCCAATTACGCTGCAGCACAAAATAAATGGACTTTAACATTCAGGCCCGGAGTAAATTTTGCCACTAAAGATTTGGGAGATGCAAAATTAAAAACCGGATTCGGTTTAGAGGGAACAATCGCTTACAACTTTATGCCAAATCTTGCAATCTATACAGGATGGAGTTGGAATAAATTTTCTGCCAATCAATCATTCGCAGGAGCCAATATGGATTTTGATGAAACAGGCTATTGTTTCGGCCTTCAAATAGTTCAACCATTTGGAAGTTCAAAAACAGGCTTTATGCTTCGTGGTGGAGGATTGTATAATCATATTGAAATAGAAAATAGCGAGGGTAAAATCATTGCGGATTCTGGCCATGGTTTGGGTTGGGAAATTGAGACCGGCCTATCTGTACCACTTGGCAATAGCTTGCGGTTTATCCCCGGTATCAGGTACAGGGCATTATCCAGGGATATTAAATTTAATAATGTTACAACACCAGTTGACCTGAACTATATTTCAGTTGGAGCAGGGCTTTCATGGTCATTTGGCAAATAACAGCCTGCATAAATGCAAACATTTATCAGCTATTTTTTTGGAGATAACATTGGGTTCAGTCAGGACAGACTTTAAATGAAAGCAGTGTGAATAAAACAATTCAAAAGATAGGTTTTTGGTCGGGGCTAATCGCATTTGGTTCAACAATGGGATATGTTATTGTTCAGTTATTGCAAGTGGTTGGCGTGTTTCATTTTCCATTAGATGAAATTCTTATTTATGGAACTTCTCTTTGCATTGTGATACCCTTTGTACTTGAAATGCTTGCACTGCACTATGTAACACCCGATGATAAAAAATTTTGGAGCCATGCGGCTCTGATTTTTTCAATCTTGTATGCAGTGTTCGTGACGGCAAATTATGTTGTTCAACTGGCGACAGTAATTCCGATGAAACTTCAAGGAGCTTCCGTGCAAATTCAAATTCTTGAACAAACACCCCATTCACTATTTTGGGATTTTGATGCGTTAGGATACATATTTATGGGTTTAACAACTTTAATAGCAATCCCTGTATTTGAAAGGCATGGATTTCAAAAATGGGTTAGAATTTCGTTTATAGCTAACGCACTTGTTACTCCTTTAATTACCATAGTGTATTTTTATCCGGCGTTTTCTGATAAACTGCTTATTCTTGGTTATCCCTGGGGTATTACAGCACCGTTAGCTATGCTGATGCTTGCAATAATGTTCAGGAAAATTAATGATAAGAAACAAAACAGTAACAAATAAGAATTAAGGCGTGAAATATAAAAAACCTTTAACTATTCTTATACCCTTGATTATATTCTTTGCAATTGCCGCAACAAGTATCGGTATTTTTTCAAGCGATTGAACAGGGCATTATTGTTTTTTTATTATATCAAGAGCCTCACTTTGTAACTCAACAATAACTTCATTTTTACGATTAAAAACTTCATAAGGTGGATTATATCCAAAAAAGTAAAATCTGTTGGTGTAAGTAATCCCCTCGGCATCTAAAGCTACTTTCAATTTCTCTTTATACTCTTCTATTTTTTCATCACTAGCCCAACCGTCAAAGGTTATGGCAGCAACAGTTTTTGCTGGTTCTTCCCGAAATTCTATCTGTGATTGGTTAGGCTGAGGAAGCGTTTCTTTTTTAAATTTTTTGGGGACCATAAACATCACCGTCATAGAGTCTTCCAAAGACATGGCTACGGGTGAGGTCATAGATATTTTTTCTTTCCTTTCATTTCCGCCAAAAATGTATCCGGCTAAAATCGAGAAACCTTTGCCCGATGCTTCTTTATAATTTTTAATAGGTAGTTTTACTGAAGTAAATAAACTCGCTTCGTAGGTACGTATTTCAAAATTGTCGTATTTTTTATTGACTATGTAAGGATAAGTTTCAATATTTCTTTGTCCACTCATTGCAAAAAGTTGAATAATAATAAAGGCCAGGAGGATTACCCCAGGTAAGATTAATAATATTTCCATTGGATGAATTTAAATATACGCATAAATAGTTGCAGATGGGGGCTACTTATTAAATTTATTCCGGTAAATTAAATAACTTTTCGTTTAAGCCTTACTGTTATACAATAAAATTAAAACAGAAAATGGTTGAATTCCTGCCCTAATGCCATCCCGAAAAATTCATTCAGGCGGGAATTCGTTCCGGCGGGTGTTAGTTTACTGTAAATACTTAGTTGTAAACGTTGCATAGCAACTCGTTTATAATTGGGAAATATTAAGCGTAACTGGGTGCAAACCAATGCCTCAATCTTGCCCTTACCCGGAATTCAGTCGGCTGGTCTTGGATCTTCAGATGCTGATGCAACACCATCTCCTTTCCCGTTTTTACCGTGACAGGGATCGCAATTGCTTACAAAAGGGTACTGTCTTTTCTTTTGGAATCAGAAATTCTTTAATCCTTAAATAGTTCACGAAAATTGAGAGAAAATCAAGAGAAAGAAAAACGAAAATAGAAATTTGAAATTAAAGTTTGTTTACTGTATCTCATCATGAAAATCCAATAATCTTGAAAATCCTGATTCAGACAATTATTAAGATTAGCAGGATTTTTAAGTTTAAAGTGTCATTAAAGTTTTTCAATCCACACAGAAAGAGATCCCCCAGGTGCAAAAAACTCGCCCCATCCATCATCATTGATAGTAACTTCTGCGGTGTTTTTTTCAAGTAAATCTATAAAAATCCTGCCGGCATACCGCTTGCCCATTTCCATGTATTTTTTACCATTATCTCCATTTGAAACAAGAACGGCACATCCGCTATTATTTTCATCTCCTTCCCTCGTCCAGCCAATACAGTTGGGATGATCAAAATAATTTCTTTGAATTCCAAATGCATTATTGCATCGTGCCTGTAAAAGCTTATCAATATTCTCTACTTTCTCTAACCATATCTCGTATTCATTTCCTTCTTTGCCTTTGTCTTTATAATGTGCACCATATAAATCAGGGTAAAAAACACATGGGTAACCTTCATCGCGAAGCAGGATTAAAGAATACGCTATAGGCTTAAACCAGGCTTCCACAGGAGCTTCCAGTGCCTGCAAGGGTTGTGTATCATGATTGCTTACCACGGTTACTGTTTTTAGCGGGACTACAGCTACCAAAGTGTTGTCGAATATTTTTGACAAATCATAATCTCTTCCCTTTTTCGAAGCGTCGTGAAAATTTTGCTGTAGCGTAGCATCGAAAAGGCTCATGCTGCCATTTGTAGCTTCAATATATTTTAGCAAAATATCTGTACGGCCTGGAGACCAATATTCGGCCACTGCAAAAATTTCCTCTCCGGTATTTTGCCTTAGCTTTGCTATCCATTCATTATAGAACCAGGCAGGTATATGCTTTACCGCATCCAGCCGAAGGCCATCAAACGGAACTTGTTCGTGATACCATTTTGCCCAATAATCTAATTCATTTTTTACGTGCTCGTTTCTAAAATTAATATCGTCAAACATCAGGTAATCATAATCGCCTTTCTCTTCATCAATCAGTTTCTGCCACCCATCGCCATACTCACTAATAATCCGAAAAATTCCTTTTTCATTCAGGTTCGCAGCCCAGTCCACGCCGGTAAAGCACATAAAATCCCAAATAAATTCTGAATATTTTTTACCCCGTCCCGGAAAGGTAAATTTGGTATAGGCTTCTATTTCGAATGGTTCCGAAATAACTTTATTCCGATTTTCACCATCTACCTTTACCACTTTTATTTTTTCAATTTCATCACCCCCCGCTTTATGGTTTAATACAATATCTACCATTGCCTGCATATTGTTATCATGCACTGCTTTCACAGCATCAATATATTCCTGCTTAGTCCCGTATTTTGTTCTTACAGATCCTTTTTGATCAAATTCACCAAGGTCATATAAATCATAAGGAGCATAGCCGGTATCATCAGCACCGTTTGAAGTTTTACAGGCGGGAGGCAACCATACGGCACTGAATCCCATCGATTTTAAATTGGGCGCATTTTCTTTTAGTTGGTTCCATAGTTTTCCATCCGCAGGCAGATACCAATGGAAATATTGAATAATTGTACCTTTAAACATTTGAATCGTTTTTAATTTTTATTAATCAGGTTGTGCTACATCATTCAGGGGAGGGATTTTACCAATTTAGTTCTTGTATTGGAATAAAACGCATTCCAAATTCCAGGGTTTAGAATTTTTAGGTATGTTTCTCAGGTAATTTATCCTTGTTATTTAATTTTTTAGTGCGTTTTTCGCTTTCATCAATACTGTGCGATTTTAGTAAGCCATTTTCATTTTTCGCCTTCTCTTTAAGGCGCGCATAATATTTTTGTAAAACACAAAGTTCTTCTTCGGTAAGGTCTTCTATATCCACCAGCCTGTTACTTGCCAGGTCGCTTGCAGCCAACAGTTCATTTAATTTTAAGTGTACGGCCATTGAATCTTTGTTTTGTGACTTTTGAATTAGAAACACCATGAGGAAGGTTATGATAGTTGTGCCCGTATTTATTATTAATTGCCAGGTTTCTGAATAATGGAAAAATGGCCCGGTGATGCCCCAGATTATGATCAGGCTAAAACTTATAATAATGGCTGGCGTACTACCTGTAGCCATAGTTGCTTTCCCAGCCATTTTTTCGAAGAAGCCCGGTTTTCTGTTGTTTTTTTTCATGGTGGTTGATTGAATTAATTAATAATTGATAAATTGAAATTTTGTTTTTGAAAAAGCAATACAGGACATTGAAATTTTAAAAAAAAATGATATAATTATTAATGGCTGCTTAAAAGCAGTTCTAAAAAAAGTAAAATTATTATTTGAATTTTGATCAATTTTCAACATTACAATAATGCTGCCAACTTAAAATAAAAATCAATGGATTTTAAACTTAATCTTTTAGTGTAAGCAACTCGCTTTTCTCAACTTTAGCATGGCTATGAACGGACGTTTCTTTTCAAAAAAATAATCATGCTACTGCCATATCTTACCAGCACAAAATAGCCAGCAGTATATACTAAAAATAATAATCAAGACAAAAGAAACAAAAATAAAAATCCCTAAAAAAAGTTTGTTTACTGTATTTAATGTGCTATCAAATTTCACAATTCACCATTCACCATTCCCCATTGGTGTTTAAAAAATAATTAAAAAATGCAAACAAAAATTTCATGCTAATTCATAAAGAAAACTTACCTTAACGTACTTTTTACAATTTTTACCTAAAGAATAAATGACTTCAAATAAAAAAGGATCTTCCTCGCAAAGGGTAGAATCTTCAAACTCATCTTCAAAGTCTGCAAAAAAGGTGATTCCGCAATTTCCGGTGGCTGCAATTGGCGCATCTGCGGGCGGCCTTGAGGCCATTAAATTATTTCTTGAAAATGTGCCGGATGATACAGGCATCTCCTTTATAATAGTGTAACATCTTTCACCACATTTTAAAAGCATTTTACCCGAACTGATTGAAAGGGAAACTAAGATGCCGGTGCATAAAGTGGAAGATGGAATGGAGATAAAGCCGAACCAGATTTATGTAATTCCTCCGGATACTTACATGAATATTGTAGATGGACATCTTACGCTCTTTGCGCGCGAAGCTAAACCGGGCATGTTTTTACCGATTGATTATTTCTTTAAAAACCTTGCAAAAATTTATCAGAACAAAGCGATTGGCATTTTGTTATCCGGCACCGGTTCTGACGGTACACAGGGATTTAAGGATTTAAAGGCAGAAGGAGGAATTACCTTTGCACAAGATAACTCCGCTGCTTTTACCGGCATGCCGAGGAGCGCCGTGGATGCTGGTTTTGTTGATTTTATCCTTCCGGTAGAAAAGATTGCGGGCGAACTGGGCGATTTGCTGAATCATCCTTATACTTCACTTACAGAGGCCGACCTGCTAACTGCGGATGAAAAGGAATTAAGGAGGATACTTATTGTATTACTTAATAAAAAAGGTATTGATTTTTCGCTTTACAAGCAAACTACCGTTAAACGTCGCATCTTACGCAGGATGGCGCTTCGTCATAAAAAGAATCTTGAAGATTATACAAAAATCCTTAGGGAAGATGATAAAGAAATAGACCAGCTTTACCAGGACCTGCTCATCAATGTAACTACTTTTTTCAGAGATCCGGCTGTATTTCTTGCGCTGCACAAAAAAATATTGCCCCAAATTTTCAAAGACAGAGAACCGGGTGATACAGTCCGTATCTGGATATCGGGTTGTGCCACCGGCGAAGAAGCTTATTCCTTCGCGATAACCATTTATGAATATATTTCCAAAAATGGCCTCTCCATTCCTTTCCAGATTTTTGCTACGGACCTTAACCCGATAGCGATTGAAAAAGCACGCAGAGGCATTTATCACCCGGGAAACCTTGAAAATGTCTCACCTGAAATGCTTAAAAAATATTTTACGGTTGTGGAAGGGAATTACCAGGTTTTAAAATCTGTCCGTGATGTTTGCATTTTTGCCACCCACAATATGGTGAATGATCCTCCTTTTTCAAGAATGGATTTGGTAAGTTGCCAGAATGTGATGATCTATTTTGAACCGAGTCTTCAGCAAAAGGTGCTTAAAACCTTTTATTATGCTTTAAAGCAGAATGGGTTTCTTTTATTGGGTAAATCGGAAACCATTGGCAATGCTACCGATCTTTTTGCCCATCCGGATAAGGATGTGAAAGTGTATACCAAAAAGAACGGGGTGGGCCATCTAAACTTTGATTTTTCATTTCCTGCTTCACGTACCTACCGTCAAAGCAAAGCGGAAGTGAATGTGCTTAATAAAGAAAAGGCAACTGAGATAGATATTGAAAAGTTTAGCGATAATATTTTGCTTACACAATATGTGCCGGCAAGCGTGGTAGTAAATTCTGACCTGCTGATACAAAGATTTCATGGTGACATCAGCAGGTTTCTTCAGCCTTCAATCGGAAAAGCAAGCCTTAATGTACTTAAAATGCTTCGTGAAGACCTTGTTCTTGAATTAAGGTCGCTCATTTATAAAGCGCGGAAAGATAAATCCCCTTCCTGCAAAAACGGAATCCAACTGTTTACCAAAAATCGCGCTGAAACGATAAATCTTGAAGTGGTACCACTTCACGCAAATTCTTCAGAGCCTTATTTTCTTATATTATTTAAGTCGGCTTTAGAAAGGCCTGATGATGTTAATGGCGGTGAAACCACACCCGAAATAAAAAAAGAACGAAGAAC
>JBBQWJ010000089.1:0-11705 GCA_038210685.1 Chitinophagales bacterium
CAATTTATTCATGTTGAATTTTTTGAGTTAAATAAAATGTTTTCTGACAGAAAAATTATATTAGCAAATTACAAACCAATTAAATTTTCCAATCAACTATTTCATTTGTCCATTCTTTTTTAAAGGGTGTGGCGATTTTGACATAATTATCTGTAAAGCCCTCCATCATTCCATTCTTGCTTTTGCTTTCAAACAAAACTTTTCTTGTTTCGCCGGAATGAGCCGCAGAAAACTGCTGCATCTTTTTGTAGGATAAAGAGCGCAGGATTTTGGTACGTTCATGACGTGTATGAACAGGAACAATTGGTTCTATAGTTAAGGCATGCGTGTTCGCCCTTTCAGAATATGTAAATACATGCAGGTAAGAAACATCAAACGAAACTAAAAAGTCAACAGTGTCTTTAAAATCATCTTCTGTTTCACCAGGAAATCCGGTAATAACATCTACGCCAATACAACAATCAGGAATTAATTTTTTAATAAGCTCAACTTTTTCTGCATACAATTCTCTTTTATAACGGCGGCGCATCATCCCAAGAATTTTATTGCTTCCACTTTGCAGGGGGATATGAAAATGCGGCATTATTTTTTTGCTCTCTGCAACAAATCTGATTATTTCTTCTGATAATAAATTGGGTTCGATTGATGAAATGCGGTAACGTTCTACTCCGTCAAATTCTTCAATCGTTTTTAGTAGGGAATAAAAATTTTCACCGGTTTTTTCACCACTGCCATCTTTGCCAAAATCGCCGAGATTAATTCCTGTTAATACAATTTCTTTTACGCCCGCTTCTTTTATTTTTTTTATTTCTGATAAAACCTTTTCTGTAGAATTGCTCCTGCTCTTGCCGCGCGCCATAGGTATGGTGCAAAACGAACAATTGTAATCGCATCCATCCTGCACTTTTAAAAATGTGCGCGTACGGTCGGTTAACGAAAAAGAAGAATGAAAACCTTCCACATCTTCAATTTCACAACTGCAGATCTTCGCGCTGTCGCCATGCGTAAGTTCTTTTAAATGAGAGGTAATATTAAATTTTTCTGCCGCGCCTAAAACCAGGTCAACCCCCGGAATTTCGGCAATCTCTTTTGGTTTTAATTGCGCATAACATCCCATGATAACGACCATCGCTTCGGGCGCTTTTCTTTGCACCCGCCTTACCAATTGGCGGCATTCTTTATCAGCATTTTCAGTTACAGAACAGGTGTTGATCACATACACATCAGCCTTATCTGTAAATTCTTTTTTTACAAATCCGTCCTCTTCCAGCAGTCTTTCAACTGCTGAAGTTTCTGAATAATTTAATTTGCAACCTAAAGTATGAAGTGCAACTGATCTACCGTTTGACATGGCGGCAAATTTAATCAATCAATATTTAATTTTAGTTAACTTACCGTAATAGTAAACCAGGAAATAAAGAAGATTTCTTATTTTATTTGAAATAAATGTTTTTATCTTTCTTCACAATAGTAAACCGGTAAATAGTAAAGAGATACCTTTTTTAAAATTGGAAAAATCATGAATAAAGAAACTGCAATTAAATTATTTGAGCAAAAGCAAATACGTTCTTTATGGAATGATGATGAAGAAAAATGGTTCTTTTCGGTTGTAGATGTGATAGCAATTTTGACTACTCAGGAAAATCATCAAGGAGCAAGAAATTATTGGAAAGTATTGAAAAGCAGGCTTTTAAAAGAAGGAAATGAAACGGTTACAAATTGTAACCGGTTGAAATTAAAAGCGGAAGACGGTAAAATGCGTTTTACCGATGTAGCTGATACTGAACAATTATTCCGGCTTATTCAATCTGTTCCATCGCCCAAAGCTGAACCTTTTAAAATGTGGCTGGCAAAAATAGGAAGAGAAAGAATTGATGAAATTGAAGATCCGGAAATTGGGATAGACCGGCTTATGGAGACCTATTTAAAAAAAGGATATTCTAAAGAGTGGATAAATCAACGCCTGAAAAGTATAGAAGTCAGAAAGGATTTAACTGATGAATGGGATGCGCGGGGTGTAAAAAAAGGAAAAGAATACGCGATTCTTACAGATGAAATTACTGAAGCATGGAGCGGTTTTACAGTTAAAAAATACAAAAATTTTAAAGGGCTGAAAAAAGAAAATCTCAGAGACAACATGACGAATTTAGAGTTGGTTTTAAATATGTTGGCAGAAGCGACCACCACTGAAATAAGTAAAGAAAAAAAGCCGGAAAGTTTTATTGAAAATAAAAAGATTGCAAGGCAAGGAGGCACCATTGCGGGAAACACACGCAAGGAGATTGAAGCAAAAACAGGAAAGGGAGTAGCAAGCGATATTTCTGCAAAAAAGTTATTGGCGAATAAAGTTAAAATTAGCAAGGAAAATAAAGATCTTTAAAAAAGGTTATTTACTATTTCATTTGAATAAATTGCAAATTAGAAGTTTTGAAAAATAAATAGAATAAAATGAAAGTGATTTTTGTATGTTGTTTTATATCGCTTTGCTGTTCGTGTAGTAAGAAAACCACAGATAGCCAGCCTCCTGCCTCGGATGCGACAATAAGCATTAGGCCTGTTGCACAAAACAGGGATAAAGTTTCCACAACTACTTTCCCTTTTACGGTAGTCTTAAACAAGATTGCTTCAAAAGATGTTACAGTTAGTTATAAAACAATGGATAGCACAGCCAACAGTAATTATTACACAGAGAAATCAGGCACTTTGACTATCCCTGCCGGACAGCAGTTGGGTGAAGTTGATGTACAGGTAAAAGGAGACAGCCTCAGGGAAATGGATAAAATATTTTTGGTGGAGATCAGCAATCCGTTAAATGCAAAAATAGCTGGAAGTGGAAAGGCTACAGGTACCATTATTTGTGATGGTACTTATTTACCGTTTAATGATTCCGGATATACGGCGCCTACAAGTTATTCCGGCCTTTCGTTAAAATGGAGTGATGAATTTACGGGACCCTCTGTTAACCAGGATACATGGAACTACGAAACCGGTGGAGGCGGTTGGGGAAATAATGAATTGGAAAATTATACGAACAGTATAAAAAACGCCTACACAACCCATGGCGGTTATTTGGTAATTGAAGCAAGACAGGAAAGTGATGGCAGTTATACTTCTGCAAGGTTGCAGACAAAAGGAAAAAAGGAATTTACCTATGGCCGGATGGACATAAGAGCGAAGTTGCCTAAAACCAAGGGTCTTTGGCCTGCAATATGGATGCTTGGAAGTAATATTTCCAGCACACCATGGCCGGCTTGTGGCGAAATTGATATTATGGAATTGCTGGGCCATCAACCCAATAAGACTTACGGAACTATGCATTGGGGGCAGGTAGGGCAGGGAAGTACGCATATTGGTGATAGTTATGTTCTATCCAATGGTGACTTTTCCGATAAATTTCATGTGTTCAGTATTGTTTGGGATGCCGGTAAAATAGAGTGGTACGTGGATAACGTAAAATTTTTTACAGGAAATAAAAGTTCGGTAAACGGAAATTATCCATTTGACAAACCTTTCTTTTTTCTTTTAAATGTAGCCATTGGCGGCAACTGGCCCGGAGCGCCTGATGCAAGCACTGTTTTACCACAGCGGATGATCGTAGATTATGTAAGAGTGTATCAATAACTTTTTGCAGTAAACGAAGAAAAAAGGAAGATTTTTATTTCAAACGAATGAAACTTTTATAAAAAATATGGTTTGTCCGCGTTGCATCATGAGCGTTGAACAAATTTTAAAAGAAAATAAACTACAGGCCCGTTCAAAAGCTAGCGCATGAGGTGGTAAATTACAAGTGACGCCTTCTCCAACAATCTTTGCCCTTTCCTTTAGTTATCTTCATCTTACAGGAATCTTAAAATAGTGTTATCTGCCATAAAATCAACTTCTGCGATGTCTTTATTCTCAATGATCTGACCGTTCAACAAATCCAGTGGGTTGATACCTAAAGTGCTCTTATCCTTTACGCTTTTGATATGCCATTTCTTAATGTAAGGTTTATCGTCTTCATCCCCGCTTTTATAAAAGCCAATAATTATACAACTGAAAACGTTTCCGTTTTTTAATCTTACTACAATATTCCGGTTGGTAAGACCAAAATATTTGTCGTACAACAGCCTTGAAAAATCTTTTTCCATTGTTACATCGTTGACTGCAGATGCTCTTCATGCTTTACGTTGAAACTGGTTACTTCACGCTTTAATTCAACATGGCTAACAGGCTGGTACACCAAAGGAATTTGTTCGATTGTCACATCACTCTTATCCAAACCAAAAGCTTTTTCATCGCTTTGCCCCAGGCGTTTAAGAAAGAAGTAAGTGTTTAGCAATAAGCCCTCGCGTAGTGAGAATTCATTTTCCACGGAAAGAAATTTTTCGATCACTACAAATTTAAAATCGGGTTCGCTGTTGTACTGCGTTGATCCATCAGGGCGGTTGTGTAGATTGAGTTCCTTGTTGCGGATAAGTTCCTGCACTATTTTCTTGAAATATAATTCCGTCCGTGGTTGAATACGGAAACCCACATTGATATTTACTTTTATCACTTTGTCGTCCACCAACTCTGATACATTATAAGAAAGCGTGTAAGGTTCCTCTGTTCTGTTGATATGCAGGAACCAATACACATCCGCTCTCTTCGGCTTTTTTGAAAAAATCGACTTCATGATTTTTTCTTCGATGTGATGCCGTTGATTTGCTTTTGTCAGGTAGATTAATTGCGTTGAATACTTTGGAATCCCGCTGTCTTCACTTAACACTTTCAATTGTTGTACATATTTGCCCAAATCCACAAACCGGGTAAGACGGTTGGTGATTTTCCTTGCATAATACCAAACATACATGGTAGTAAAAATGCAGAACTCAAAGAAAAGAAACTTCCAGCGTTCCTCTATTTTTGCCACGTTGGCAATGAAGAAAGAAATTTCTATCGTTCCGAAAAGCAGGAGTAAACCCAAAACCAAAAATTGGTTCCATTTTAATTTATAAAAGAGAAAATGCATCAGCAGGAATGTGGTCATCATCATGGTGATGGTAATCCCAAAACCATAGGCAGCTTCCATGTTGGTAGAAGTTTCAAAATATAAGATCATTAAAATACAACCTGCCCAAAGAATATTGTTCACGCTGGGAATATAAATTTGTCCTTTTAATTCCGTTGGTTGCCTCACCGCTATGCGGGGCCAGAAATTGAGGTTCATTGCTTCATTGATAAGTGTATAACTTCCGCTGATCATGGCCTGCGAAGCAATAATGGTGGCAAAGGTGGCAATGATGATTCCGGCAATTAAAAACCAGTGAGGCATCATTTCATAAAAAGGATTTCGTCCCTGCAGGAAAGCGCCTTTCCCCAGGTTCATGATCCACGCAGCCTGTCCCAAATAATTGAGCATTAAGGCAGTCTTTACACCCGCCCATGTAATGCGGATATTTTTTCTTCCGCAATGCCCCAGGTCAGAATATAAGGCTTCCGCGCCGGTGGTTGCTAAAAATACCGCGCCCAATAACCAAAACCCGTGAGGATAATCCACTAAAAAATGATAGGCGTATACGGGGCTAAGTGCTTTGAAAATAGCGGGATGTTTTAGGATTTGTGTGATGCCCAGCGTTGAAAGCATCGTGAACCACACCAGCATGGCAGGTCCGAAGGTACTGCCCACTTTATGGGTGCCAAATCGTTGAAAGAAAAACAATGCCGATAAAATTATAATTACCACCGGCACTGTGGGAAGGTGTTCCAGCCCCTTTACAATCGTCAACCCCTCAACGGCTGAAGCCACGGAAATGGGTGGGGTAATAATTCCGTCCGCGAGTAGAGTAGTAGCACCAAGAATAGTGGGAATGATCATGTATTTGCCGTACCTGCGCACCAATGCATACAGCGAAAAAATCCCCCCTTCACCATGGTTGTCTGCCTTTAAAGTAAGGTAGATGTATTTGAAGGTAGTTTGAAAGGTAATGGTCCAGAATACGCAGGAAATACCACCATAAACCAATATGGCAGAAACCGGCCTTTCACCTACGATGGCTTTTAATACATACAGCGGGCTGGTGCCTATGTCACCATAAATAATACCCAAAGCCACGAGCAAAGATGCGGCCGTTACTTTACCGTTGATTCCGTTTTTTATCTTTTGCATTTATTGAAAATTATTAATGCAAAATTGAAATGAATGGTATAGAGAAAATGTAAAAGTATTAGGGCTCTGTGTAAAGATTTTATAAATTCAATAAATGGCTGTTGCGTAACCTGTTTTTATTTTTCTTCAAGCATTTCTTTAACCGCTGCCATCAGCAGGAATATAACCGTAAAGGCAAGGAGGACTATGCCTAAAGTATGTAAACCGGGTAATACCATGATAGAATTTTAACTCAACTCATGGTGAAGTAACCTGTTACTTCATAAACAAAAGATAAAAAAACCCCGCTATAGATAAAGATTTTATAAAGACTACTGAAAGCGGTAGCCTACACCACTCTCGGTAACGATATGTAAGGGGTTATTGGGATTATCTTCAATTTTTTTTCTCAGTGAACCAACAAAAACACGCAAATATTGCGTTTCGGTTTGATAGCCTACTCCCCAGATTTCCTTAAGTATAAACCGGTGTGTGAGTACGCGTCCTTCATTGCAGGCAAAAAGTGAAATAAGATTAAATTCTGTAGAGGTGAGTTTCAGTAATTCATTATTTTTTTTAACGGTTCTTGCCGCAAGGTTAATTTGCAAATCGCCTGCATCCACAACTGTGGTATTATTGGGAGTTTGATTTCTCCTGATTGCCGAACGCATCCGTGCTAACAATTCTGCTGTTCGAAATGGTTTGGAAAGATAATCCGTTGCGCCATTATCAAGTGCGGTAACAATGTCGCTTTCGTTATTTTGTACAGACAGTATAATAATCGATTTATTGTACCACTGGCGCAATTCTTTTAGTACTTCATGCCCGCTTCTGTCAGGAAGACCAATATCCAGCAATATCAGTTCAGGTGGATGGCTCGCTGCCTGTATCACACCTTCTTTGCCGGTTTCGGCCTGCACCACTTTGTAGCCGTTGCTTTCTAATGTTATTTCAAGCAGCTTACGTATTTGTGGTTCGTCGTCAATTATCAATATCTCGGCCTTATTCATTTTTGAGGTTGTTTAAATAAGAAGTTTCAGCGGGAATCACAATGGTGAAGGACGCGCCGCCCGTTTTATTGTTCTCCAGTTTTACCACACCGTTTTGTGCTTCTGCAAAGCCTTTTACAATAGAAAGGCCGAGGCCGCTTCCCCCGGTCCTCGTATTGGGGATGCGATAAAACTTATCAAAAACCAATGGTATTTCCTCCGCCAAAAAACCATTGCCATTGTCGGAAACAGTGATCGTACAATTTTCATCCTGGTGTTTTACTGCAATTTCAATACGGCTGTTGGCAGGCGTATATTGAACAGCATTGTGCAACAGGTTGTAAACAATTTCGCCTGTCAGTCCGCTGTCTAATTTGAACAGGGCCAAACTTTCGCTGTTTTGAAAAATAAATTGATGGTTCGTGGGGAGGAGCTTGTGAATCGCGTTATTTACCAGTTCATTCATATCGGTCCAATCCATTTTAGGTTTCAACATTCCGCTCTCAAGCCTGCTCATGTTAAGTACATTTTCCACCTGGCGGTTAAGACGGTTGGCGGCAATTTCTATTTCGTTCAGTAATTCAGCCTGGTTTTCAGAAGAAAGTTTTTGTATACCTTCTTTCAACACATCCACGGAACCAAGGATGGCAGAGATTGGTGTCCGCAACTCGTGTGAGAGTGAATTAAGCAATGTGTTGTACAGTTTTAATTCCTTTTCCTTTTCTTCTTTATCCCTGGCTTTTTTTTCGGCTTCACGTATTTTAAAAGTGAGCACCGCATTTACCAGTGCAATCAAAAAATACAAAAGAAACATCAGTACATCTTCTGTGTTTCCGATCTCAAAAGTGTATAATGGCGGAATAAAAAAGAAGTTCCAGATAACAGCGCTTAATATGGCTGCCAGCAGTACAGGCAAGATTTCAAACAGCATGGCGACTACCGAAACCGTCATCAATAATATCAACGCTACAATTTTGTAACCTATAAGATTCTTAAAGGAAAAGCAAACAAGTGAAACAACGAACACGGGCAACACACTTAAAAAGTATTGCGTTTTAACCGGCAATTTTCCTGAGTTGGACAGTTTCACCTTTCACGTTTATTTGAAATATAAAAGTAGTGATAAGGAGATAAAGATTTTGTAAAGAATAACTTCTTACTTGCTTATTGCATTCGGTGTATACCTTCTTCCTCTTTGTTCTTCGGGGTTCACGAAAAGGATTATTGAAATGATTTAAAGAAATGGAAACCTATCTTTCTGTAAACTCCTTCAATACCGCCTTCATTTCCATCGCCTTATTCCGTATCTTTTCCAGTTCGCATAAAGTGATGGAATACTCCTGCTCGTAACGGCCACCGATATATACGCTTTTTGCAACAATTGAAAAAGCTTTTCTTCTTTGTCGTTATTGCGGGGAAAGATTTCGGGCAGGTGGTAACAGGCCATGCAGGCATAACGCAACAGTTTTTCGATGCTGTGCGTGTTGAGGTACATTTCTGAGTTGATCTCGAACAGGGCATGCAGGCACTGCCCTGCTGCCTGGTGAAGCATAAACGCGGCAAGCTTCGTTTGTTTCCTATCATAAAAAGATCGGCGCCGGCCGCTTAACTCTACTGTCAAAATTTTCCAGCCACGCATTTCCGGTGCGCAGTTCTTTTTAGGAGTCCAGGCAATTGTATAGCACATTAGAAATTATTGCAAAAAGTACAAGAAAAATACAATTTTATTAGCAATCTTATTGCTGTATATCCAATAAACGTTACCTTACTTACGAACTAATACCTAATGCAAACACTCTAATATCTATGAATATAAAAAAGCCCGGCCTAACTGGTGCCGCGGTAAACAACCACACGCTCATTCAACTCGCCTTTAATAACGCCGCACAGGCAAATATCATTACAATCGTTAGCAGCGGAAAGATAATATTAGCTAATAAGGCTGCGTGCACCCTGACAGGCTTTTCTGAAAAAGAACTATTGAACAAAACCAGGACATCTGTTTTCAACACAAATGAAACCCGTTTTAAAAAAATGCTCAGCCAAAGAAACGCTGAAGGGCAATCTGTAGCACTGGTAAACGTGATAAAAAAAAAGGGGCGGGCCACTTACCTGTGAAATCACTTCAGCGGTTTTTATGGATGAAGATGGCATTGAAAAAGCCATTACCACCATTTCTGATAGGAGCCAGAGCATCCGGAAGCAAAAAGAAATTGACATTAAAAAAGAAAAAATAGTTGAAGAAAATATTATCCTTGCCAAATCGAAACAAAAAAAGGCTGCAGAGAGAAAAGATAAAACAGTTGCCAATAATATTATTGTAGCCCGGGAAAAATCGGATGCAAGACTTGCAGAAAATAACGAATGGATAAAATACATTGCCAAAACATCGTACGATGTTATGTGGGACTGGGATATTGTTACCGGTGAAATTTATGTGGGTGATAGTATTGAAGAAGTGTTTGGTTATAAAGTAAAAAATAATACCGTGTATTTTAATCATTTCAGCCGTTGCCTTATTGGGCATGAAAAAGCTATGGTTGAGAAAAAAATATTGAACACACTTGTTTCAGATCATAAAAGCTGGAACGATTCTTATAAGTTCAAACGTTCTGACGGATCTGTAGCCGCCACTACCTGCAGGGCAAGTATTGTAAGAGATGAACAGGGGAAAGCGATACGCCTTATAGGCGCGATACAGGATGTAAGCAGGTTGCAGGAACTCGAACTAAAACTGCGTGATCAGATTTCTATACAAAAAGATAATGGTGATATTTTCCTGGAAGCTTCCCGGCTTTCTTTTGACGGAATATGGCACTGGAATTTATTAACGGATGAATTTTTTTTAGGCGATAGTTTTGAAGAATTATTTGGATACGCCACAAAAAACAATACCGGCAATATGGATGCTGATTGGGCCAATTACTTTCACCCTGATGATCAGGAAGCTATTAAAAAAGACCTATACAAGTCAATTGCCTCATCCGACACCTACTGGGAAAATACATATCGTTTTATTAGGGCCGATGGTTCTGTTTCCAGGGTATACAACAGGGCCAGCATCATTAGAAATAATGAGGGAAAAGCCTGCCGTATAATTGGAGTTATGCACGATATTACCCGCAAAATAGAGAAGAAAGTAGCCTCCTCAGGATTAACGGATGATAAGAAACAAATGCTTATTGAAAAGATTAAAAATATAATTGTGGATTTGGTTCATTATTCAGATGAGCAGCTACAAATAAATTTTTCAGATTATCTCAGTAAGAAGCTGCAATATGATTACACGTATCTCTCCAACCTTTTTTCAGAAGCGGAAAACATTTCCATTCAGCAATTTATTATAGCACAAAAAATTGAGCGGGCGAAAGAATTAATTATCAACAACGAATTTACCCTTACGCAAATAGCGCTGAAACTGCATTACAGCAGTGTGGGTCATTTATCCAATCAATTTAAAAAAGTCACCGGTATAACTCCATCTTACTTCAAACAACTGCAACAACAACGACTCAGCGGATTTGAAAATGTGTGAAAGATGTAACTCTTTTCAAAAAATCATGTAACACACCTACATATTTACTTCTCATCATGTTGCGTTTTATTATCGTGTAAAACTAAAAACACACGAATTACATATTAAAACACAATTATGAAAAACAACTCTTTCCAAAAGGAGAAAACCCTTAAGCGCACAAGTAAAGGCTACTCTCACATTTTCAACAAATGGTTTATGTTATTACTGATGGTCGTTATTGCGGCCGGATGTAAAAAAGTTACCGAAGAACAAGGACTTACAGGTGTTTGTCCTACAGTAATTTCAACCAACCCTGTAGATACCGCTTCAGGCGTAAGTCTTAATAAGACAATTGACGCCACCTTTAATGAAGCGATGAACCCTTCTGCAATCAATACGGCCACCTTTACAATAACCAACGGAACAACGCCCATTGCCGGGGTGGTTACGTATGCCGGCACAACGGCCACTTTTTCACCAACCACTAATTTTTTGCCTAATACCAAATATACAGGAACGATTACTTCCGGTGTGAAAGACCATGCAGGCAATGCCATGTTAAGTAATTATGTTTGGAATTTTACAACAGGTGCAGGTCCTGATATAACAGCGCCTACGGTTATTTCAACCGATCCGGCAAATGCAGCAATAAGTGTAGCGCTCAACAAAAAGATTTCAGCCACTTTCAGTGAAGCAATGGATTCTTTATCTACCACCACAAGTTTCACATTGGTAAATACAACACTTGGAGGAACTGCAGTAAATGGGTCGGTTTCTTACTCAGGTACAACTGCTGTTTTTTCTCCGTCAGGTAATCTTGCTGCTAATACTACTTATACAGGTACCATTACAACAGGTGCTAAAGATGTTACCGGCAATGCAATTGCAAGTAAGTATGTATGGAACTTTACTACGAGCAGCGATGCTACGCCACCAACCGTAATTTTAACGGATCCGTTGAACACTGCTACAAATGTGGCTCTTGATAAAACAATTACTGCCACGTTTAGCGAAGCAATGAATCCTTCTACGATGAATGATACGACCTTTATGCTGAAACAGGGAGCAACTTCGGTTTCAGGAACGGTAA
>JBBQWJ010000090.1:0-11653 GCA_038210685.1 Chitinophagales bacterium
AAAGAGTTGTCATAATGTTTTTGAATTTTAAATTCTCACTGTTAAACTAATGATAACTATTTTCAATAGCTATTTTATTAAGAGTTTTTATACGCTATTTTTGTTTTCGTTTAAAAAAAATAATCCATGAGTGTAGGTTTACTTCTGTTTATCATCGCAACTATTGCTGTTCTTATCGGTTTATATGGAATGTTTAAAAAGGCAGGGATCGCGCCATGGAAAGCCTTAATTCCATTGTATAATACCTGGTGTATGGTTGAGAAAATGAACCTGAAAAAGATATGGTTTTTTCTTCAGCTTATTCCGATCGCAGGACAATTTATTACCATCTGGATCAATATAAAATTTGTGGAACACTTTGGCCGCTTTGGCTTGTGGCATCATTTTCTTACCGTCTTTTTCCCTTTTATTTATTTTCCTTATCTAGGCTTTTCTGACCAGGAAAGATATGCGGGCACAATGGTGGTGGGCAATTACAAAAAAGGAGCCATACGAGAATGGGTAGACGCAGCTGTTTTTGCCATTGTAGCGGCCACGCTTATACGCACTTTTGTTTTTGAAGCTTATACCATCCCTACACCATCAATGGAAAAAACATTATTGGTGAATGATTTTTTATTTGTAAGTAAGTTTGCATATGGCCCACGGATTCCTAACACGCCACTTTCGCTGCCTTTCATGCATCATACAATTTTAGGAACTAATACAAAATCTTATGTTGAATGGATTCATATTCCTTATATCCGGTGGTTTCCAAAACCAGTTCAAAGAAAGGATGTGGTTGTGTTCAACTTCCCGGTAAATGATACGCTCATTAATGATGCACAACATGGATCGCAGGTTACCTATTACCAGGAAATCCAGGGCAGAATGATGGCAGATCATATATCTGAACAGGAAGCGCGCCAAAGAGTGCTTGATCAATATGGTGATCTTATAATTACAAGGCCGGTTGACAAACAAGAAAATTTTATTAAAAGATGCGTAGGGATTGCAGGAGATACCTTACAAATAAAAAACAGGGTTGTTTATATTGATGGTGTGGCACAACCTTTACCCGAATACCATGAGTTTAATTACCTGGTTACCTCTACTGCACCCATTGATCCGGAACAGTTGAACAGTATTGGCATACACGATACTAATGATCAAAATAAAAACCAGGTGCAAATGGTAGGAACCGATTCTTATATTATTGGAATGGATGATGCAGAAAAGCTCCAATTAAAAATACTTCCGGGTATAAAAGATATACAACCTCAACCGCTGACTAATTATGATAAGGGCCAGTTTTTATTTCCTTACGAATCCAATGGCTGGACAGTAGATGATTACGGCCCCATCTGGATTCCAAAAAAAGGAGCAACCATTCAGTTAAATCCTGAAAATGTAAAACGGTACCATCGCTGTATTGACACATATGAAGGCAACCAGTTTGAAGAGAAAAATGGGCAATATTTTATTAATGGCAAATCCGCTACTTCCTATACTTTCAAAATGAATTATTACTGGATGATGGGAGATAACCGCCATAATTCGCTTGATAGCCGCTACTGGGGCTTTGTTCCTGAAGACCACATTGTAGGAAAAGCATCACTCATCTGGTTTAGTTATGGTGATAATGGCATCAGGTGGAGCAGGATTTTCCAGACTATCAAATAGATAATTTCTAAATTACAGTAAACAAACAAATTGCTTTAATTCTTATTTCTTATCACACTTCAAACAGGAAGTATACAATAGAAAATGAGGCAGCAATTTGTATCTGCCTCATTTTTCTTTGAAAAACATTTTACTACTTGTTAAAGAAAATCTAACAAAATTTTTATTGGATGAATGGTAACTTTTGTAAACGTTCACACGTATACATTCGTAATCAATCATGTTGTTATGAATCAATTGTTGCTTTCAATACTTTCTTTTTTTCTTATCCCAATAACGGGCTCTTCCCAAAAAATAAAACAGGTAAATGCCGTAAAGACAAATGCTTCTTTTAAAATTGATGGAGATTTGAGCGAGGCTGCATGGAAGGACTCTCCTGTATTGACCGACCTTGTTGAGTTGCGGCCAACCCCGGGGAAAGTAGAATCTTACAATCATCGCTCAGAATTTTACCTTTTGTATGACGACAACTATATTTATTTCGGTGGTTATTGTCATGAGAAAAGTGCTGACAGTGTTTCAAAAGAACTGGTGGGTCGCGATAGAATTGGTAATAGCGATTTTGTGGGAATTGTTTTTGATACTTATTATGATAAAATAAACGGAAGTGGTTTTTATGTAACACCCTACGGCGAACAATATGATGCAAAATATTCTGAAACAGGAAATGAAGATGATACGTGGAACGCTGTATGGGAGAGTGCTGCAAAAATGCAACCCGATGGCTGGACTTTTGAAATGCGCATTCCGTATTCAGCACTGCGGTTTGCCAATAAAGACAACCAAACCTGGGGATTAAACATCGTAAGGAAAAGGCAACGAACATCCGCACAATATTTTTGGAATGAGATTGATCCCAACAAAAACGGATTCTTGAGCCAGGAAGGTAAGTGGACAGGAATAGAAAAAATTCATCCGCCGTTGCGCTTGTCATTCAGCCCTTATTTTTCAACGTATTTAAATCATTATCCTTATCACACTGAAGGTGTAAAAGATCTAACTTCTTCGATAAATGGCGGCATGGATTTGAAGTATGGCATCAATGAAAGCTTTACACTCGACATGACTTTGATACCGGATTTCGGGCAGGTGCAAAGCGATAACCAGGTGCTTAACCTTACACCTTTTGAAGTAAAATATAATGAGAACCGCAGCTTTTTTACAGAAGGAACCGAATTGTTTTCAAAAGGAAATTTATTTTATTCAAGAAGGATCGGAAGCACTCCGATACATTATTATGATTTGGAAAGTCATCTTGATTCTTCAGAACGCATTCTAAGAAATCCAACTGAATCCAAACTAATCAACGCTACCAAAATTTCAGGGCGAACCTCCAAAGGATTGGGCATTGGTTTTTTAAATGCTCTTACTCAACCTATGTATGCGATTGTTGAAAATAATATTGGGGCAAAAAGTAAAGTACAAACCAACCCGCTAACGAATTATAATATTCTTGTTCTTGATCAGACTTTGAAAAACAATTCTTCAGTTTCTCTTGTAAATACAAGTGTTTTAAGAAAAGGTAAAGATTATAATGCTGATGTTTCTGCTTTGGTTTTTAATTTATACAATAAGAAAAATATCTACAACTGGAACGGAAAAGTTTCTGTTAGCAATATTTTTAATAAAGGTGGAAAGACGGTTTCAGGTTACATGCATAATATAGGTTTTGGAAAAGTTGCAGGACAATTTAATTTTCAGCTAAATGAAGAATTAACAACTGAAAATTATGATCCCAATGACCTTGGAATTCTTTTCAATAATAATTACCTGGATCACTATTTATATGTAGGATACAACTGGAACAAACCTGGTAAATGGTATAACCAGATTCATCTCAACAATAATTTTTCATACAGCCGGAGATTAACGCCCAATATTTACCAATCTTTCCACTACAACGGAAACATAAATGGCCAGTTAAAGAATCTTATGTATGTAGGATTCAATTTGAATTACAAAGCAAGAGGAAACGATTTTTATGAACCACGCGTGCCAGGCAGATATTACAAAACTCCTTCGGGAGCTAATTTTAACGCATGGTTTGAAACCAATTCTGCAAAAAAATATTATGTGCAAACAGAAATAAATTTTGGTTACGATAATTTATTTCAGAATAAATTTTATTCGCTGATGCTTCAAAACAATTATAGGTTTAATGATAAATTTTCGATTGGCCATACGATTAATTTAAATCCTTCCTTTAATGATGCAGGCTTTGCAGATATCAGTGGTAACGATATTATTTTTTCGAGAAGGGATCGTGCTACGGTTGAAAATATTCTTAACTCAAAATACAATTTCAACAGGCGAAATGGCATTACATTCAGGCTGCGACATTACTGGAGTCAAGTAACTTCCAAAGAGTTTTTTACTTTGCAACAAGATGGTACACTCGAAAAAAACGTAAGCTATATTGGAAACACCAATCAAAACCTGAATATATTTAATATTGATATGGTGTACACGTGGGAATTTGCACCCGGTAGTTTTTTAAATATCGTTTGGAAAAATTCAGTTTATTCCGGAGACCAGCGCATCAATGATTCTTATTTTAAAAATTTTAACCACACCATCTCTGCGCCGCAGGATAACAATATTTCTTTAAAAGTTATTTACTACCTGGATGCACTTTCTTTTAGAAAAAAACATTAATAAAGATTTGCAGTAAACGAACAAATAAACTCAATTAATGTTTTGCAATTTTCAGCTAAAGTTCTTTATAGATGGTTCCGTTTTTCATGATAAATGCAAGATCGCGAATGGCATGAATATCTACTGATGGATCGCCTTTTACAGCAATGATATCAGCAAATAAACCTTTTTTAATTCTTCCAATTTCATTCGTATAACCAAAAACCTCCGCATTTACAGAGGTTGCAGATTTTAAAACATCGATTGGCTTCATTCCGTACTCAACCATTGTTTCCATTTCCCTGGCATTATCGCCATGAGGAAAAACGCCAACATCTCCTCCCATACAAATAGTAATGCCAGCCTTCAATGCTGCGCTGAAACTTTGTTTTTTATTGATAATCATTTGCGGATCGGGATCGGTTCCCTTGTTCCAATGAAGAAAATAATGTGCAATGGCTTCACTCGCAGCAAGAGTAGGGCACAACGCAATTCCTTTTTCTTTCATCAACCTGAAAACTTCTTCTGTTCCATTGTTACCGTGTTCAATAGAATGCACGCCTGCAGCAATGGCTCTGTGCATCCCTTCAGGTGTTGAAGAATGAACAGTCACATATCTTCCACTGCTTTTAGCAATTTCAACCGCTTTGGCAATTTCTTCGGTTGTAAAAGTGGGTTCATTTTCTCCATGCAATCCCCATGAATAATCTGCATAAACTTTTATAACATCCGCGCCTTTTGATATTTGTGTGCGAACTTCTTTTTCCATTTCATCCACGCTGCCCACTTCAGCAGCTCCTTGTGAAAAGTCAATATCAGCATTACGTAAATTTGGGCCATAAGCGCCTTTGGCAACTATCGCACGTGTTGCCACAATCATTCTTGGACCGGGAATTATTCCTTTTTCTATCGCTGTTTTTAAACCCGCATCATCATACATCGCACCTTCTGTTCCCAAATCGCGAACAGTTGTAAAGCCTGCCATTAAAGTAGAGTCAGCGTCGGTTACAGCTCTCGCAGTTCTTTCGGCCCTACTTTCTTTCAGCACCTGGTCGTTCCAACTTGTTTCATTATAAGGATGCAAAAAAAGATGCGAATGTCCTTCGATCAAACCAGGTAAAAGTGCAGTTCCTTTTAAATCAATAATGCGTGTATTTGCCGGAAGTTTAAATTGCATCGACCCCGCTTCTACAATTTTATTTCCTTTTACCAAAACTACCCAATTGCTGTGCATGGTTTCTCCGTCAAAAACTTTATCCGGTTTTAAAAGATAAAAAGAATCGACTTGGGCGGATGCAAAAAAGGAGAGAAGCAGAAATGTAAAATTTAAAATCAGTTTCATGTTTGGTAATTAAAAATGATTAATCGAAATTAAAATTATTTCTGTTAATCCGCCTTTGTATTAAGAACTTCATCCACTTCTTTTTTTATGTTTGCCTTAGAAGCTTCAGCAAGATAAAAAGTTTCGTAATAGGCTTTTATAAATGCGGTTAATGGAGTGGCTATTAAAGCCCCTACCAAACCAAAAGCACTGGCCATTGCCAGCATTACAAATAAAGTAGAAACAGGATGTAAATTCATGGCTGAAGCTCTTATTTTAGGCAAAAGAAAATCGCCACTGATCTCATCAAAAATTATATAAAAAAGAAGTACCCAAAGTGCAGTGATTGGATTGATTGATAGGGCTACAAGGGTAGGAGGTATTGCCATCATGTAGAAACCAAGCCTGGGAATTAATTCTGCAAATAAGGTTAGCCCAGCCCAAACCCAAACGCCAGGAACATGCATGAAGGATAAAAAAATAAAAACCGATATGGCTTCAATTAAACCAACAAGCAAGTTAGACCATATCCAGCCCACCATCATTTGTGCCGCACTTGACAATGCTTTAGCTGCTTTGGGGCGTTTTGATTTTGGAAAAACAATCAGATAAGTTTCTATTAAAGGCTCTGGATTGATAAGCATGTAGGCGATAATACTAAAAAAAAACACCAGGAAAAAAATGCCGCCGATAATTGAAAAAGAAAAGCGGCTTACGCTTGTAAGTAGTTGGGTCGTAGAAGGAAGATCGTTTACGATATCAGAATTTACCAATAATTTTTTTTGAAGTTCAGGATAATCTTTTAATAAAGAGCTGAGTTGTTCCTTAAGTGCAACATAATAATCAGGAAGGTGAGAAACAAGTGACGTGACCTGGGTGAGTATTCGTGGAATTACCAGCCACGCTATAAAGAATAGAAAAAGAAGCACGGTAAAAAAAACCATCAAAGCCGCAAGAGGTCTGCGTATATTTTTTGAGATCAACCACATTGTTGGCCTGTTAAGAACCAACGTGAGCACCACTGCAAAAAAGAAGAGAAATAAAACATTAATGATCTCAAATGCAAACCATAATCCTAAAACGACTGTTGCCGCAATAAAGATAAGCCGCACATTATTTTTATATTTTTCTTCAGCAGAGCTCAGCATAAAAAATTAATTGCGATGAAAGTTAGAAGAAATACAGAATAAGAAAAAATTATCAGAAATTACATTTTCATAAAGCATGCCAAAGTGAGAAACAATAATAAGCAAATTATGCTTTATCTTTTTCTTTATTGCGACATTCAAAAATTATCGACTCGTAAATTGATCTTTATCAGTAAGCCAACAAATTTGGCAGATTCTTCTTTTTAAATGCTGTAAATCTATTCAGAACCCGGTACTATATAGCCTTTGGAAGTTTCATCTATTACCAGCACCCAATCATTTTGAACACCGACTGTAGGCGAAGTAAACTGCATAATTGGTTTTTTTTGCAAATGATTTATAGCAATAGATTCTCCATCTTTTGGATTGAACCACCAGGCATTTATCGATCCTTCCATATTTTCGGTATTAATGGAGATCGTTTTACCAACAGGCAAATAGATCATCGCGTAACTTTTATCAGCTGCGCGAAAAGCTTCCATGTGTTCTCCTTTTTCTCCTTGTCCTGAAACGATAATAGAATTGTCAGGAACACGATTAAGTAAAGGCCTTGATTCCATCAGCTTTCGCAGATATCCAACCTGGAAAGCGCCAGGCCTGTCCATGGCATTGATCCAGCCGCGGTCAGGATAGTTGATAGCTTCAACTTTTGCATTCATAAATTGCCACACAGCATGATGTCCATAAGTAACGCCGCAACCTCCCGCAAAAACAGAACGGTAACATTGTTTGCGCACATCATACGCACGAAAGTATCCGTTGTCTACATTCCATTTTGGCCACGGATTTACAGGATGATCTTCATAATTCGGTTCTGCATCAAGTGTTGGCTTGGCTGGTTTGTAACTAAAATCTCTGTGAACAAGATCCCAGCAGGCCACATCATGACCGCTACCATGGCCTGATTGGAACATATTAATATCCAACCACGGTTCATCCCGAATCCATTGCGAGGTAGAATTGCTGCCGCCCCACGGATGATAAGTAATGATGCAATGATGATCAGTAGCATCAATAATTCCCTGTGCCATTGCGCGCCAAACAGGCCGCCAATCGCTGCTGTCATTTACAGCAGGCCTGTCGCCTCCTAAAATCCAGATAATGTTAGGATCATTTTTATAACGGTTTCCTATCCATTTTCCATAAGTATACGCATTCACGCTGTCAAAAACTACAGGCCCTTCTCCCCATAGTTTAGTAACCTTATCACCCCAGGTTGGCAATAACCCAATAAATAGATTTCGTATCCTTGCCATGTGAATGGTACTATCAACCACTTGGAAATACTTATCGTTCGGTGTGTTTGGATCAAGGTTTTTAAAAGGCACTTCACCGTATTGATTAGGCGTGCGTAGGCCATCGTTTTCTGCGAGAGCCACTGCCTGGATAACCGTGAAACCCTTTGCAGACCTGTTATCAAGATATTGTTTAATTTCCTGCAGATTGAGGCGATGAAACAATTCCCAACCGGTATCTCCCAGCCAAAAAAAAGGAGTTCCATCTTCAAATTGAAGATTATGTCCATTTTTACTAACCTGCAATCTTCCATGGGTAAATAAAGATTGGGCCGATGCAGAAACAGTAAAAAGAAAAGCGGTTATCAAACAAATTAAAAAGCGCATGGTTTACAATTTTCAATGAAGATCAAATGTAGTAAACAAACAAATAACAGGGATTTCTGATTAGTATCAGAAATAAGTGAAAGTCCGTGTTCTATCTTATCCGTCTGATACAGTGTCTGTAATCGTACTAATCCTATTCTTATCGACAAATGTATAAGTGTAGCTAACGCTTGCAACAGGATATCCATTTGAAGTAATGGTATGTGTTTTTACCAAATTTGTTTTCCTCGAAGGAATAGAATTTTGGTTTGATTTGTAAATTTTTATAACTGATGTAACGAATAAAAAACTACTTTACTTTATTAAATTCAGTTACTTAGTAGGCAATATTAAAAGCAAATAGATAATTACCAATAAAGTTGCAATAGCTGATATTATAAATGCAATTGAAGCACCGAAACTATACCAAAGTACGCCGGTGAGCGAACTGGCAAGCATGGCGCAAATGCTTTGCAGGCCTGAATAAGTCCCTATGGCAGTTGCTGTATCTTTTTTGTTGCTGATATTCGAGATCCACGCTTTTGAAATTCCTTCTGTTGCCGAAGCGTACACTCCATACAAAAAGAACAGCACAAAAAATAAATACAAATGTGTGTTTACTGCTATGCCAAAATAAACAATAGCAAATATGGAAAGGCCGATGATAAAAATCTTTTTCAGCCCGATATTGTCTGCTATGATTCCTACAGGAAAAGCAAATAAGGCATACACCATGTTATAAAAAATATAAACGCCGATTACCATCGTATCACCAAGGCCAGCCTGCTTTATTTTAAGCAACAGGAAAACATCAGAGCTATTGAACAAAGCAAAAATCAAAAGGCCCGTTACCAGTTTTCTATATTCCGGAGGGCTTACTTTCCAATATTTGAGGAAAGAGAAAAAAGGAACCGAAACTTTATTGTTATCCTCAATTCTTTTTTTCTTTTTTAAAAAGAACGTAGCTGATATTGCTAACAAGCCCGGAATAAAAGCGATTAAAAAAAGCGGTTTATAATTTCCGGGATGGTAATACAAATAAATTAATGCGAATAAAGGCCCGAGAACAGCGCCCAATGTATCCATCGAACGATGAAAGCCAAATACTTTTCCTTTTGTTTGTGAAGTGGCTTCATCAGAAAGAATAGCGTCTCTCGCGCCGGTTCTTAATCCTTTTCCCAAACGATCGATGGTTCTTGAAAAAAATATCCAAAGCGGGTAAATAAATAAAGCCAGCATCGGTTTGGAGATAGCACTTAAAACATAACCCGCTTGCACAAATGGTACGCGTTTTCCTGATAAATCAGAACGTTTTCCAAAATAACCTTTGCTCAATCCTGCAGTGGCTTCTGCAACACCTTCCAATATGCCGATCAGCACCACAGAAAACCCGATTGATTTTAAATAAACCGGCATCACCGGGTAAAGCATTTCGCTTGCCGTGTCAGTAAACAAACTAACTAATGATAAAATCCAAACGGTGCGTGTGATGTATTTCAAATTTTCTTTTGCCTGAAATTAAACTGATGTTGTGAGTATTTCAAAAGAAATTAAAATGGAAATGAGAATGGACAGTAAACAAGCAAATAACAACGAATTTTATTTTGCTTAAAATAAAAAAAGCGTTGACCGGAAGGAGACAACGCTACTGTTATTTAATTTAATGTCTTAATCAAATACCACATTAAGATTTCCGCCTCCTGCGTTTACAGTTACCGGTACACCACCACCATTTACGGTTCCGTTTATATCATCTTTGCTGGTTGTTCCATTAAAATTCTCTAGATTTTGGGTTACGATTTTCTGCGCGTTTAATTTCAAATCCATTCCTGTATTCTTTGGAATGCTAAGCCGTATTTGACCACCAGAGTTATTGATAGAAACATATTTCCCAATATTTTGAATAGAAACATCAATATTGCCCCCGCTGGTAGAAGCTTTTACACTACAGTTGAGTTTTTGCAATGAAACATTTCCTCCGGAAGTGTGAGCAGCAAGTTCACCACCAATAGTTTCTGCCTCAATGTTTCCACCACTTGTTGAAGCTTCAACCTGGCCATTAAGATCTTTCAATTGAATAGAACCACCGGAAGTGCTGACATGAATATGTCCTGAAGAATTTTTTGCCATGATATTTCCGCCACTGGTTGATAGATTGAGTTCGTTTTTGCAGTTTTTCAAATAAATATTTCCACCTGAAGTTCTGCCTTTGATCTTCCCGCTTAATGCATTTAGTTCAAGATTTCCGCCACTGGTTGCAAAATCCTGGTTACCTGAAAGGCCCGACAACGTTACGTTTCCACCACTTGTTCTTAATTTGGTTGAAACATTGGCAGGAACATAAATCATAAACGAAAAACTTAAAGAATTTTTCCAGTTGGTAATTTTGTGTTTTGATTTTGCGGTAGCAGTGAGCGTTCCATTATTTACTGAAACGGTAAGATCATAATCGTTTTCTATTTTTGACCTCAACTCATCATTTGAAAGTTTGTCTCTCCATTTTCCATTTTCGGAAACGTACACCTCAACTCGCGACTCAGAAGTGCTGACTGCTGTCACGCTTATATTGCCTCCGCTTGTTTCAGAAACAACATTATTGATGTTTTGTGATGAAAAGGATTTGGTTAAATAAGGCTCTTTTTCGGATTTATTTTGCGCCATTACTTTAAATGAACTGACGGTAATAAGTAACAACATCAGAAACTTTTTCATGTTATTTTGTTTATAGTGTTTGAATAATTATATAATTTTTCGATTACCAGGGATTGTTTTTTATTAAAGTAATTTGCGCTATTGCAGACCACCTTTAGCAGATTCACTCATTTCTCAAACTCTCAACCGGATTAGCCATCGCTGCTTTTATCGCCTGGAAACTGATCGTGGCCAACGCTATCAAAACGGCAACTCCTCCAGCAATTACAAAAAACCACCAACTGATATCTATCCTGTAAGCGAAGTCCTGCAACCATTTATTCATCGCAAACCAGGCAACAGGAGTGCCAATCAAAATTGCAACCAACACCAGTTTTAAAAAATCTTTTGACAACAATTGCACTATTCCGGTTACACTCGCGCCCAAAACTTTCCGGATGCCTATTTCTTTAGTACGTTGCTCAGCCGAAAAAGTTACAAGCCCAAATAAACCCAGGCAGGCAATGAAAATGGTAAGGCCGGCAAATATGGTTAAAATGGTGCTCATTTTTTGTTCTGTAGCATACGTTTGCTGGACTCTTTCATCTAAAAAAGAATAGTTCATTGGTCCTTCAGGCGATAAGGATGCCCAATCT
>JBBQWJ010000091.1:0-11649 GCA_038210685.1 Chitinophagales bacterium
ACTCACACTCCGGAAGAAGCAGGAAATGAAAAGCACGATATTTATTTGTGTGAAAAAATGGGTTATTTCTGCGGCATGCCTCTGGAAGAAGTGCGCAAAATTACCGGCATGACGGATGATCTTTTTAATCATTCACTGGCAGCATTACGATTTGCTCATCTTGCCAACGGTGTTTCGCAATTGCATGGTGAAGTGAGCCGCCAAATGTGGTATAAATATGATGGCATTTGTGAAATAAAAGCAATAACGAATGCGCAAAACAAAAACTTTTGGGCAGATAAACAATTGTACCGGGCACGCGAGGAAAATAATAATGATTGGTTTGATGACCGTAAAAAGCATTTGAAAAAAAGAGCACTTGCGATTGTGGCGGATCAAACAGGTAAAATAATGGATCCAAATATTCTTACTCTTGTATGGGCGAGAAGATTTGCAGGTTATAAAAGGGCTGAACTGATCACGCGCGATCATGCAAGGTTTGATGCTTTATTAAATAATAAAAAGTACCCGATTCAGATTATTTGGGCTGGGAAGCCTTATCCACTTGATTTTCCGGCGATCAATGATTTTAACCATTTGGTTAATCTCAGCAAGCAATATAAAAATGTGGCCGTTTGCACAGGTTATGAAATTTCTTTAAGTAAGCGTTTAAAACAAGCGGCAGATGTTTGGCTTAATAATCCCAGGGTTCCAAGAGAAGCGAGTGGCACAAGCGGAATGACGGCAGCCATGAACGGGGCTGTAAACCTTAGTACCAACGACGGATGGATTTGTGAGTTTATCAACAATGGTAATAATGGTTTTGTGGTTCCTCCGGCAGATTATATGAATATGCACGTAGAAGAACAGGATAATTATGACATGAATAAGATTTTTGAGATCCTCGAAAATGAGATCCTTCCAATATATTATAATGATTTTGATACCTGGAGGCAGATTGTAAAAAATGGTATGAGAGATGTCCAATTTGCTTTTGATAGTAACAGGATGGTAGAGGAATATTATGAAATATTGTACAAATAATCATATTGCCTTGAATAGAAAAGCTTCTTAATTTTCAATCCAATATTTCACAAAAATGGCCTTCATCATTTAAGATTGTCATAATCTTTTCAGATGAAATATGGTCTCCTTCAACTCTTAAAATTTTATCGTAGTCGTCGAGGTCGAAGTTTATTTTATTTTCCGGAAAATATTCATGAAGTTTTTGGATTATGATTTCAGATTTATCTACTTCATACACATTTGTTTTAAATACTTCTATCATTTCTTTGGGTTTTCAATTTATGATAATAGATATATGAAACGATCAACAAGGCCAGGGAAATTAAAGGAGAAAAAGTATTTCCGATCCATCCGTCAATTGATAAATAGGCAATGAACGCAGAAATGAAATCGATGCCAAATGCAATGTACACCCACTCCTTAATTCGTTTATTAATTGGAATCAGAAGTAAAATGCCGCCAATCAAATGACCGATGCTCAATTCCCACCGGAACCAATCCGGCAATTGCAAATGATGCATACCGTCAATAGCCATCTGGCTGTTCATAAAAAATGCACCTGATAATTCGAACAACGCGATAAGGCTGGTAGATATCCAGTAAATTATTTTATTCTTTTTTCTTGATTTATCAATGCTTACTGTTGCCATAATTTTTTTGGCTTCTTATTGATTTTCCGCATAATTGATCATCCAATTAATTCCGAATTTGTCAGTTAGATTTCCATGCCAGTCGCCCCAAAATTCTTTTTTAAAAGGATGATCCGCTTTTCCTTCCGCAGAAAGTGCATCGTAAAGCTTGCTGCCTTCTTCAACACTATCCGTATGGATGGAGATGTAAAAATTGTTTCCTTGCCTAAATTTTGAATCATTGCAATTATCACTTGCCATCAATATTTGCCCGCTATTTAAAGGCAATGCAATATGCATGATTTTTTCTTCCTGCCCTTCCGGAACTGGCATGCCCTGCGCATCTTTCATACGCATTACCATTCGGAATTCACCGCCAAAAACTGATTTATAAAAATTGAATGCTTCTTCGGTATTACCGTTGAAGTTTAGATAAGGGTTTACTGCTTTCATGATTTTTGGTTATTAAGATTTAAAATTATTTTTAATTTAATGTGGCCAGTCCTGTGGGAGAATCTCGTGGCTCTCCTCCCTTACAAAGATTACCTACAGGAAAGAATTAACACAAATCCAAAAACCTCTATATCAGCAGGAAGATGGTATATTTTTGTATCCATGTTTTTAATTTCATCACAAACCTACTATCTGTTTACAAAATATTTAGGGTGCAAATGCGCCAATATAAGGGGCTTGTTGCGACAAATAATTTTAATAATTTTGTTATTGCAAAAAAATACTGTTTATGAAACATATAACCATCTTAGCCACTGCAGGCAGTAATTTAGCGAGCATAGATACTCCACGTCGTGCTTTTTTAAGTGTGAATGAATACTTTGAAGATAAAAATCAATCATCCTTTTTTAAAGTACAAATTGCAGGGGCCGCAAAGGAAATTAAACAGCATAATGGTGTTTATACGATTCATCCGGATGTGGAAATAAAGAATGTAAAGAAAACCGACCTCATTATCATACCAGCATTTGATGGTGATATTCAAAAAGGTGTAGAACAAAACATGGATTTAATTCCATGGATCATTCAGCAACACAAAAAAGGAGCAGAAATTGCCAGCCTTTGTGTGGGCGCGTTCCTGCTGGCAGCAACTGGGTTGGTGGATGGAAAGAGTTGCTCTACCCATTGGCGTGCTGCTAATGAATTTAAAGAAATGTTTCCCTATGTAAATCTCGTAACTGATAAAATTGTTACGGATGAAAATGGTATTTATACCAGCGGCGGTGCATTTTCTTCGTCCAATCTCATTTTATATCTTATTGAGAAATATGCAGGCAGGAAAATTGCCATCCATTGTTCCAAAAATTTTCAGGTTGACATTGATCGTCATAGCCAGTCGCCTTTCATTATTTTTAAGGGACAAAAGGATCATAATGATGAACACGTAAAAAAAGCTCAGGATTTTATTGAGAAAAATGTACAGGAAAAAATTTCTGTAGATCAATTGGCATTTATGCTTTCTCTGGGTCGAAGAAACCTGGAGCGAAGATTCAAAAAAGCAACTTCCAATACAGTAGTGGAATACATGCAAAGGGTGAAAGTAGAAGTTGCAAAAATGAGGTTTGAAACCTCTGATGATAATGTAAATGAAGTAATGTATAATGTAGGATACAATGACCTGAAAGCCTTTCGTACAACCTTCAAACGTCTTACAGGACTGTCTCCTGTAAATTATAAAAATAAATACAACCGGGAACTGATGGCTGTCTAGACTAAAAAATTATCCCGGAATTTTAATTTTTTCTGCTAAAAATATTCTGTGGCATTTTTGACTTTCCATAGTTTGATTTCGAAAAAAAATATTTCTTCAAAAAAAAAGATGGCTTAAAAACCATCTTTTTTTATTAAATATTTTAATTTCTTAACCTCTTCTGTTTCCGAACATGCGAAGCAAGAAAAGGAAAATATTAATGAAGTCAAGGTACAATGTTAACGCTCCGAGAATAGACATTTTCTTTACGTTATTGGCTGAAACTCCCTGTCCGTCGTACTCCAAACCTTCTCCAATCCTTTTTAATTTTTGCACATCATACGCAGTTAATGCTGTAAACACCATTACCCCAATAATGCTGATTATATAATCTAACTGGCTGCTGTGTAAAAAATAATTGATCACCATCGCGATCAACACGCCGATAACACCCATCATTAAAATGCGACCGAATTTTGTAAGGTCCTGGTGTGTGGTATACCCCATCACGGCCATCACGCCAAACATGGCTGAGGCTGAAAGAAAACATCCCAAAACAGAACCCGGAGTGTAGGCAAGTAATATAAAACTAAACGTGATTCCGTTAATAATGGAATACGCCATAAACAAAGCCATCAGTGCTGTGGAAGAAAGCCTTTGATAGGCGAATGACATAATAAGAACAAAACCCAAAGGAGCAAATAGTGCTATTTTACCCCATCCTGTAAGGCCCGTTGGTGTTACCAGGTAGCTCATTAACTGCGGATTCACAGAAAATTGCCATGCAAATAATGCTGATACGCCAAGTGCCACAAACATCAGTAAAAAAACATTTGCTATAAATGAGCGTGAGCGAACTTCTTCGCCTGTTGGTACATAAGTAACGTTTGTAATATTAGAATTCCTGTTAGTTAGTTCCATCGTTTAAATTTTTTACACAAAATTATTACTCTTTTAATAAAAAAGAAAAGAAATGAAGGAGAAATAAGAAATAATTATGAATAGGTTAAGAGCCAGCTCAATTTAAAAATTTGTAAAATACTTTTTGGGATAATTTGCCTGCCTGCCGGTAGGCAAGGTTTGTTTACTACCGGGCAAAACGTACACTGCAATCAAATTTATTATCGCCCGCTCCTAATTTATCGGCAGCAGAATTGCTGATAACCGTTACTAATCCATCATTTTGCCTGATATCAGGAATGGCGTCTAACACCTTTGCATACACGCTTTTTCCTGTTGCATTATCTGTTATTTTTAAAATGGTTCCTGCGGCTGCATCATTACAGAAACAATAGTATTTTCCATCCTGCCATCCACTTGTGGATTTGAAAACTCCGGCGGTTCCGGTTTTATCAACAGCTGTATTACCTGCCGTTTGCTTTTCATATAAGTTTTTAAAATAACCGGCAGAGGCCTCAATACTATTACTGGTTGCTATCGAAGGTTCTACTGTATTTTGAGCTTGTGGTATCTGGGGTTTTGTTTCAGTAACCTGGGTATTTACAGGTGTTGAAACCTGTGCGGTTTGTGTTTTTTCAGATTTGATTTCAGTAGATTTTTCTGCAGGTTTAGCTTCTTTTGGTTGTGGGGCAATTTGCACATTTGCTGTTAAACGCTCATTGGCTAATGGTGATTGTTCTTTATCTACTTTTAAAAATCCAATGATCATTGGATGACCAACACTCAAATCATCTGATACAAGATGATTCCATTTTTTTAATGAAGACAGAGGAACTTTATTGTAATTAACGCCAAGCCTGTAAAGGGTTTCACCGGCAACTACCGTGTGATAAACCGGTATAAGCGCTTCATTAGGTTGTGCAATTTCTTCCTGGGTAAAATTATTTTTGTCTAAAGGTATTTTTAAAACCTGCCCAATATTTAAACCGCTTTCAAAATGCAAATGATTGAAAGTGGCAAGTTCTTTAGGACTTATATTAAACATTCTACCTACACTATAAAAATTCTCTTTTGGCGTAACAACATGTTCAATATAGATAGAAGAACCTGTTCCTATTATTTCAAGATTATTTTGTTGTGCCCATAAAATATTACTTGTTGTGAATGTAAAAAAAACAAGCATCAACCATTTAGCCATATTCGGTATTTTCAAGTTCGTAAAAAATATTTTATTATTTAAATAAAGCATCGTAACAAAGATGTGCAAAAATATCTATTCTGAAAGTAGACAACTTTTCCGTGAAGTTAAAATTTTTGAAGTATTTCGCCATTAAAATTTGTTCAAAATTAATAAGTCTGGTAATATAACAGTGGTCATAAACGCTGTTGCCACAATTGTGTCATTTCATTTTTCCACGAAAGAAAATTACCATCAGATATATGTTTACGCGCTTTTGTAACAATATCCAGGTAAAATGCCAGGTTATGAATACTTGCGATTTGCAATCCTAAAATTTCTTTTGATTTCATTAAATGACGCAGATAGGCTTTGTTGTAAAAATTGCTCACTTCACAATCAATGCCATCATCAATTGGCGAAAAGTCTTTCTCCCATTTTTTGTTGTCAATATTGATAATTCCTTTACTGGTGAATAACATTGCATTGCGTCCGTTGCGCGTCGGCATTACACAATCAAACATATCTACACCCAATGAGATACATTCAAGAATATTCCACGGTGTGCCTACGCCCATTAAATAACGAGGGTTATTTACCGGCAGATTTTCACAACACAGCTCACATATTTCGTACATTTTTTCTGTTGGTTCGCCTACGCTCAAACCTCCTATCGCATTGCCAGTAGCTTCTTTGGAAGAAACATATTCACACGACATTTTTCTCAGATCATGATGCACACCACCCTGCACTATCGGAAATAAATTTTGCGTATAACCATATTTGTTTTCTGTGTCATTAAATCTTTCGAAACACCTGCTGAGCCATCGGTTGGTCAACTCCAAAGAAGTTTTTGCATATTGATATTCACTAGCACCGGGAGGGCATTCATCAAAAGCCATAATGATATCGCCGCCTATAATTCTTTGTATATCCATTACTTTTTCGGGCGAAAACAAATGTTTGCTTCCATCAATATGGCTTTGAAAAAGGGCCCCTTCTTCTGTTATTTTTCTTGTGCCACTCAAAGAGAAAACCTGGTAGCCACCGCTGTCGGTAAGAATGGGTTTGTTCCAATTCATAAACTGGTGCAAACCACCTGCTGCTTCCAGCACTTCTAATCCCGGCCGCATGTATAAATGGTAAGTGTTCCCAAGAATTATCTGTGCATGTACATCCTGCTGTAACTGTTGCTGGGTAACCGCTTTCACACTTCCAACTGTGCCCACCGGCATAAATATTGGGGTCAGGATTTCGCCATGATCAGTAGTGATTTTTCCGGCACGGGCTTTTGTTGAGGAATCGGTATGTTGAAGTTCAAATCGTAATGCGGCCATTAAAAGATCGTGTTTTTAAATGGTGCAAAGATAACTTTCAAAAAAGTCATTTGATGAAGAGTGAATGTTATTATTATTATTTTGTATCAATAAATAACGCAAGTATGTTTGCACCTAAATGAAACTGGCTGAATTTTTATCTGATCCGGGGAAATTGCTTTTCCTGGTATTTTGTATAATTACTTTTATACAATTATTTTATTATTTATTTTTCTTTTTGCGATTGGCTTTTTTTAAAATGAAGCCAAAAAATATTTCGCAAACACATCCTGTTTCCGTTATCATTTGTTCAAGAGATGAGGCGGCTAATCTTGTAAAAAATTTACCGGGAGCGTTGATTCAAAAATATAAAACCACACACGAAGTGATTGTTGTAGATGACAACTCGCTGGATGAAAGTAAATATATTATTGAAGAGTTTCAACGTAAGTTCAGGCAGTTGCAATTAATTGAGTTGAAACAGGAAGCCCGGTTTATTCCCGGTAAAAAATATCCGTTAAGCATTGGGATAAAAACTGCCAAATATGAGATCGTGTTACTTACGGATGCTGACTGTGTGCCTGCTTCAGAGTTTTGGATCGAAAAAATGCAGGAAGGATTTACGGATGGAATTGAAATTGTTTTGGGTTATGGCGCTATGCATAAAAGAAAAGGATTTTTTAATAAACTGGTAAGATGGGAAACGTTTCACACCGCATTGCAATATTTATCTTATGCAAAAAGCGGCATTGCCTATATGGGAGTTGGCAGAAATTTGAGTTATAAAAAATCTGTATTTTTCAGGCACAAAGGATTTTCGGCGCATAATCATGTGCCCGGAGGAGATGATGATCTTTTTATCAACAAGGCAGCTACCAAAAAAAATACTGCGATCGTAGTTGATAAGGACGCGTTTACTTTATCAGACGCTCCCAAAAACTGGAAACAATGGATCAGGCAAAAGACGCGACACTATACTACCAGCAAATATTACAAAGCAGGTCATAAATTTTTGTTGGGGTTATATGCCTTTTCTCTTTTTCTTTTTTATCCTTTATTTATTGCTGCTTTATTTTTTTTCGACTGGAAACTTACACTAGGAGTATTTGGTGTCCGCTTCCTGGTGCAGGCAGTTATTATTTTTAAAACCACGCAGAAGTTGGATGAAAAAGATCTTTTTCCCTGGTTTCTTTTCTTTGATGTATGGATGTTTTTTTACTACCTGTTTTTTGCCACTTCTATTTTTAAAAAGCCTGCAAAGAAGTGGAAATAAATCTTTGCAAGTTCGGTTCATGATCAGCCTGCAAAATTAAAAATCCTTTTATTTGTTGATTTACTGGCGTTTTCTAATTTGCGTTTATTGCTGATCGTTACAACAAGTGATTTACGACTTCATGGAAGGAAAACAGCAGACAAACAAATAAACCTGATTTATATTTTGATTGCTGCAAATAAAAAAACCTGCTACACGAGCAGGTTTCATTTGTGCGGAAGAGGAGATTCGAACTCCCAAGCCCTTTCGGGCACTACCACCTCAAAGTAGCGCGTCTACCAATTTCGCCACCTCCGCGTTTTTATTATAACAGGGATTTAAGAAACTCTTTTCCAATTCCTGATTTCAAATATATTTCTCTTTCTCTAGCTTCCTTTCTGGTTTCAAACTCTTCTGAATAAATAAGTTTAAAAGGTCTGTAGGATTTAGTTGAGCGGTTTTTACCCCTATTATGTTCATCTATTCTTCTTTCAATTGAATTGGTTAACCCAACATAAATATAATTTCTTACTAGGCTTTTTATGGCGTACACAAAAAAACTCATTCCTTAAACTTATTTTTTTTGTTTTATAATATTTTTCAAAGAACACCTCTTTCGAGCAATGGAGATCTTTTTGCCAGCAGGCAGATTCGAACTCCCAATCCCTTTCGGGCACTACCACCTCAAACCTGCCTGCCGGTAGGCAGGGTAGCGCGTCTACCAATCCTGTCTGCCGACAGGCAGGTTCGCCACCTCCGCAGTTGATTTGAATATGGGTTGCAAATTTAATGAAACCCTCAATTAAAAACTTAGGTATTTAAAACAATTCTAAAAGTTGTGCCTTTGCCGGCTTCTGAAGATTTTACAAATAATTGTCCACTATGATATTGTTCAATTATTCTTTTTGCCAGTGATAGCCCAAGTCCCCAGCCTCTTTTTTTGGTAGTGAAACCCGGTTTGAAAACTTTGCTAATATTTTGTTTGCTGATGCCCCGGCCACTATCACTCACATCCACAATTACTTTAGAAGGAAGATTTTTAATTTTCACGATAATTGTCCCTTTCCCATTTATGGCATCTAAAGCATTTTTTAAAAGGTTTTCAATAACCCAGTCAAAAAGTGGTTCTGATATTTGCGCAAAAACTTTTTCTTCAGGCCTGTCTAAAATAAAACTTACTTTTTGGGTAGATCTTCTCTTAATATAGGCCACCATCTTTTCTACCTGCTCTATAATATCTGATTCTTCCAAATGAGGAGAACTGCCTATTTTGCCAAACCTGTCACTGATCAGTTTAAGCCTGTTCACATCCTTCTCCATTTCTGCAGAAATGGTAGAGTTCCCTTCCTGTTCTTTCAACATTTCCACCCATCCCTGCAAAGAAGAAATAGGAGTGCCTAACTGGTGTGCCGTTTCTTTGGCCATGCCTGCCCACACCTGATTTTGGGTAGATTTATTTCTTACAGAAATTGCATAAAAAGTGATAAAAATAAACAGCGCAACAATTAATAATTGAACGATAGGAAAATATCTTACCTGTATCAATAATTTAGAATCACCATAATAATATTTATCAGCTACGAAAGGCTGTTTGCTTAACTGTAGAACAATGGGAGGATGCGCAGATTTGAATTCTTTTAATTTTTCTTTTAAAAAATTGGGTGAAGAATTAATAAGGGAGCTATCAATATTTCGGGAATCAATTATACTGTCATTTTCATTCGTCCAGATGATAGGGATATCAGTATTTTTTTGTTGAATGCCGCTGGCAAGTGTAAGGTCTACATTGGGAGGAGCGCTTGCTATAAATTTATTGGCTTCTACCCATTGATTTATTTTTTCTCTTTCCTCTGCTTCTATTTTTTTTGAAATAAAATTAGAATAAAAAATGGTGCCCGTAACAATTGCAACAGCTATGAGCGCAAGCGCCGACCGTAGATTAAAGAATTGCCTCAACATTATCGCAGTTTATTTTCAAATCTAAAATCTATTTCGCAGAAATACCGATATGAACATTAAAATCTTTTATGTTTGTATTTCATAAATAAGCAATTCATTGACTCTTTTACCATCAGTGGCGGTTGTAATTCTTAACTGGAACGGGAAACATTTTTTGGAAAAATTTCTTCCTTCCGTCGTGGCGTCTGATTATGAAAATCTTTCTATAATTGTTGCTGATAATGCATCGACCGATGATTCAGTTTCTTTTTTACAAAACAATTATCCTTCTGTTAGAATAATTATCAACCCGGTAAATGAAGGATTTGCCACGGGCTATAATACTGCTTTAAAGCAAGTTTCCGCAGATTATTATATTTTATTGAACAGTGATGTTGAGGTGACAACAGGTTGGATAAAACCAATTATTTCTTTAATGGAAAGCGATAAAACTATTGCTGCCTGCCAGCCAAAAATTCTATCATTTAATGAAAAGAATACGTTTGAATATGCAGGAGCAAGCGGGGGGTGGATTGATAAATTTGGTTATCCTTTCAATCGGGGGCGCGTGTTTGATTTTTGTGAAACAGATAAAGGGCAATATGATAATGTGGAAGAAATTTTTTGGGCCTCAGGCGCTGCTTTTTTTGTGAGAGCAAATATTTTTCAGGAGTTAAATGGTTTTGATGATCATTTTTTTGCACACCAGGAAGAAATTGATCTTTGCTGGAGAATGCAAAGAGCGGGTTATAAAATTTATGTTTTTCCTTCTTCAGTTGTATATCATGTGGGTGGTGGTACTTTACCAACAGGCAATGAAAGGAAGGTTTTTTTAAATTTCAGAAACAACCTGCTGATGCTTGCCAAAAATTTACCGGTTTCGGAAAAAAAAACAAAAATACCAATCAGGATTTTTCTTGATAATATTGCAGCCATGCAGGCTTTAACGAAAGGAGACTGGAGAACTTTTCGTGCTATTCAAAAGGCTCATTTTAATTTTATTAAATCAAATTTTAAATCAAAAATGGATGATCATCTTCCAAAAATTAGATTAAAAAATCTTGCGGGGGTATATGATAACAGCATTGTGAAAAAGTATTTTATTGATAAAAAGAGAACTTTTTCGGAAATTCTTGGATTCAAAAAATGATTTTTGATTTCAATCTGTTATTTTTGCGGAGCAAATTAAAAAATATGGAACACGAAGAAGTAATAGATAACAAAGGTAAAGACGTCGGATACAGTTGGGTATTAACCTCCCGTTTTCTTTTCTATTGCCAGGTTGCAATATTGGTTGCAATAATAATAGGAGGTTGTTATACCATGTATCAACATCGCTACAAAGGAAAACCGAATGTGGAAGTGCCCGGAAATACACAGTATAATCCACAGTACAAATAAATTTTGCTTCAAAGGTTTCAACCCCTATTTTTGCAATCCATTTTTAGTTCTTATAAACAATCGCGGAAGTAGCTCATTTGGTAGAGCACGACCTTGCCAAGGTCGGGGTGGCCGGTTCGAGCCCGGTCTTCCGCTCTGAATTTAGAAAAGTGGGTAACTAAAGTTATCTGCTTTTTTTTTATCAATAAGTAGTGTTTACCCGGGTGGTGGAACTGGTAGACACGCAGGACTTAAAATCCTGTTCGCAGCAATGCGAGTGACGGTTCAATTCCGTTCCCGGGTACAATCTAATTTTAAAAGCCTTGACTGTATTTACTTTCAGGGCTTTT
>JBBQWJ010000092.1:0-11558 GCA_038210685.1 Chitinophagales bacterium
TTTTCTGTTTGATTATTTTCCAGTAATGCTGCTACAATCCGCGGAAGTGCCAAAGACGAACCATTTAAAGAATGTACCAATTGCATTTTGCCATCCGCTTTAAAACGGATCTTCATCCGGTTGGTTTGAAAAGATTCAAAGTTGCTTACTGAGCTTACTTCAAGCCACTTTTCCTGTGCGCCGCTGTACACTTCAAAATCATAAGTGAGCGCTGAAGTAAAACTCATATCGCCACCGCACAAACGAAGGATGCGGTAAGGAAGATTTAAAGATTGCAATAATTTTTCTACGTGCAAAAGCATTTCTTCCAACACCTCATAACTTTTTTCCGGATGGACCAATTGAACCAATTCCACTTTATCAAATTGATGGACACGGTTAAGTCCACGAACATCTTTTCCATAACTTCCGGCTTCACGGCGAAAGCAAGGTGTGTAAGCCGTCATCTTTACCGGCAATTCATCTTCTTTCAAAATTTCATCACGGTAAATATTGGTAAGTGGCACTTCAGCCGTTGGAATTAAAAATAAATTATCAGCAGTCGCCTGGTACATCTGCCCTTCTTTATCCGGCAATTGACCTGTTCCATAAGCACTGGCTTCATTCACCATAAAAGGCGGTTCATATTCCGTATAACCTGCCCCTGTATTGAAATCCAGGAAATATTGAATTAAAGCGCGCTGCAGTTTTGCGCCTTTGCCTTTATAAAAAGGAAATCCTGCACCGGTAACTTTGTTGCCTAATTCGAAATTAATTAGGCCATATTTTTTCGCAAGATCCCAATGAGGAACCGCAACTTTGGAAAGTGTTGGCTTTACTCCTCCTTCTCTCACCACTTCATTTTCTTCAGGAGTTTTTCCTTCCGGGACTGAAGCGTGGGGCAGGTTTGGTAGTTTTATAAGATCGTCATGAAGTGAGTTTTCAACAATTATTAATTGTTCATTAACCGGCTGCAAAAAACTTTTCAAGCTTGCTACTTCCAATTTTTTTTCTTCAGCCAAACGCGTTTCGCCCTTCGCCATTAGTTGCCCGATCTCTTTTGAAAAAGCATTTATTTTTGATTGCCTTTCATCCAGCTCAAACTGCAATTTCTTTCTTTCATCATCCAAAGAAATAATTGTATCTACCAATGAAGTTTCTGAAAAATGTTTTTTTGCCAGTCCTTTTAAAACTTCTTCCTTGTTTGCTTTTATAAAATTTACCTGTAACATTTTCCTGATATTATTTTGTTGCAAATATAACAAGCTGAAAGGAGTTTGATTTGGTAAATAGCCAATAGTGCATCGTTCAGAATGAAATGAAATAAAAATCTACGGAAAAAATTGGTTTACTATAAAATAATGGAATGCCAAGCCCGTTATTTTTAAATTGGCTACAATAAACTTCTCACTCATTTAACCAATTAACTTTTTACTTTTGCTCAATGGAGGCACAAGACGATCTGCAAACACGCTGGTGGAAACTGGAAAGTAAATTCTTAGATAAATTTGGCAAAAAGCCCGACGTAGAAGCCATATTATTTTTAATTGGTATCCAGGAAATCGGTAATTTCAGCAGCGAAAAAAAATTTACAAAAGAACAGAAACAAGACCTGATGCATGTGGCTGTTTGTACACTGCTAAGCCAAAGCGGATATTATGAATTAGAAGGTTATGATGAAGATAAGTGGCCACATTTTAAACAACTAAAAGATTTGCCACAATACAATATGGTGGAGCAGGAAAACTTTTTAAAAGATCATATTTTGCTATATTTTGAAGGCATCGGAGAACCATTTAAAAAATTTTAAAATGAAGTATTTAGTCTACCTGCTTATTTTAATTTCATTCGCTTCATGCTCCGTTCTTAAAAGCACCAATACATCCGGCACAGGCGAAACCTCCAACCATTTTGTAAAAATAGAAACTGATTCAGGGAAAATGGTAATAAGGCTTTCCAACAAAACGCCTCAAACTACCGCCAACTTTTTAAAATTAGTAAAGGCACACTATTATGATGGTCTTTTATTCCACCGGATAATTAAAGGCTTCATGATTCAAGGTGGCGATCCTGACAGTAAAAATGCCCCCGCTGGTAAAGTGCTTGGCGAAGGTGGCCTGGATTATACAGTTCCGGCTGAGTTTGATTCTACACTGTTTCATCAAAAAGGAGCGATAGCAATGGCAAGGGAAAATGATGATGTAAATCCTAAAAAGGCCAGCAGTTCAACACAATTTTATATTGTGGAAGGACGAACTTTTACAGATGTTGAAATGAATAAAATTGAAGAGAAATTTAAAATTGTGATTCCAGAAAGCCATAGAGAAATTTATAGAACCATTGGTGGCGCTCCATTCCTCGATATGAAGTATACGGTTTTTGGGCAGGTGCTTAGTGGTCTTGATGTGATAGATAAAATTGCCCATATGCAAAAAGATGAAAATAACAGGCCCCTGACTGATATTCATATGAAAATTTCTATCATGAAAAAGAAGGAATACCGGAAGTACCAATAAAAATATTAATTTGCGATACTAATTCAGAAAAAACAATCGAATGAATTTTCCACAAAACCTAAGATATACCAAAGACCATGAGTGGGTCTCCCTGGATGGAGATGTTGCAACTATTGGCATCACCGATTTTGCGCAGCATGAATTGGGAGATATTGTGTATGTTGATATAGCTTCGAAAGATAAAAAGCTGGAAGCCGAAACAGTTTTTGGAACGGTAGAAGCGGTAAAAACAGTAAGTGATCTTTTTTTGCCTGTCGCCGGCACAGTGACGGAAGTAAACCCATTGCTGGATAGCGAGCCGGAAAAAGTAAATACAGATCCGTACGGTGATGGATGGATGGTAAAAATGAAAGTGGATAACCCTGCTGACGTAAATGAATTAATGGATGCAGAAGCTTACCAGGCAATGGTTTCATAGATATTAAAATGGAAAATAAAAAAATTCCTTTTATATACTTTTTACCAGGCATCGCCTGGTTTTTTGTTGTAGGCATTTTAACGCTGATGCCTGCCAATGATGTTCCACAAGTAAGTTGGATGGACAACATTCCGAATTTTGATAAACTGGTACATGCTGGTTTATTTGGCGGCTTGGTCTTTTTATTTGCGCTGCCGCTCCTGAAATCGCGTTTTTCAGAAAAGCAAAAGATTAATTATTCCATAAAAATCAGCCTTGCGTCTATTATTTGGGGAATTACCATTGAATTTCTTCAGAAGTTTTATGTGCCAAGCCGCGATTTTGACCTTCTTGATTGGGCTGCAGATTCGGTTGGTGTCATTATTGCTCTATGGATTATTATTAGTATATTAAAATACCTGAAAAACAAAGATTTACAGTAAACCCACTTTTAAGAAGAATTACTATTTTCTACACGTAAACTGAAAACTTAACCCGCTTTTAAGAATTGTTTGAACAATAGTTGAGAACATCTTTCCAACCTAATTTTATTATTTATACATTTGCGTAATGAAAAATGTTGATAACATGGAATACAATACAACCCGTAACCATCTTGCGATTAGAGAATACGGTCGTCATATTCAAAAAATGGCGGAGTATGTGTTGACGATCGAAGATCGGGAGAAACGACAAAAAAATGCAGAATCACTGGTTGAATTAATGGGATTTTTAAACCCGCAACTTAAAAATGTTGAAGATTTCCGACATAAATTGTGGGATCATCTTTTCTTAATAACTGACTTTAAGCTGGATGTAGATAGCCCTTACCCAATTCCTACAAGGGAAACATTGAGGCCAAAACCTGATCCGCTTCCTTACCCAAAAAGGTATCCAAAATACAATCACCTCGGTAAAAATATCGAGATTGTAATAGATAAGGCTTTGAATGAAGAAGATGCTGAAAAGCGCCAGGGCTTTGCCAATTCTATTGCATATTATATGAAACTTACTTACAGCAATTGGCACAGAGAACTGGTTCACGACGATAATATTCAAACAGAACTTTCTGCTATCACAAAAGGTGAACTTGAATTTAATAGTCGTCCATTTATAAAACACCGTGTTGAAAATAATCGTGAAGAATTTGGAGGGGGCGGAAAATACCGTAAGAATTTTGGCTCCAGAGGTCGCAATCAAGGTGGCCGTGACAACAGAAACAACAATAACAATAACAGGAAGTTCGGAAAGAAAAGATATTAAAGAATTGAAAAAGTCAAAAGGATTTCTGTGAAAGGAATATGAATAAAATATTCAAAAAATAATCAAATAGATTTGCAACCCTGGCACTACATTATTTGCCGGGGTTTTATTTTTAATTTACACATAAAATTTTTGATGGGTTCATTTGAAGTAACAGGAGGCAAAAAATTAAAAGGAGAAATAACACCACAGGGCGCTAAAAATGAGGCGCTGCAGGTAATTTCCGCTGTTTTATTGACAAGTGAAAAAGTAGTGATCCACAACATTCCGAATATAATCGATGTAAATCTTCAGATTGAATTGCTACAGGAACTAGGGGTTATTGTTGAAAAAATTGACACGCACACTTATTCTTTTAAGGCTGGTAATGTAAAGGTTGATTATACTTCTTCTTCTTCCTTTCAAACAAAGACAGGCCGTTTACGCGGCAGTGTAATGCTTGCCGGACCAATGCTTGCGCGTTTTAAAACCGCTTATATCCCAAAACCAGGTGGCGACAAAATCGGGCGTAGAAGGCTGGATACACACATCATTGGGTTTAAAAAATTAGGGGCGGAGTTTGATTATTTTACTGACGAATCCTTTTTTCATTTGCACGCTTCCAAATTAAAAGGTGCTTATCTTTTGTTAGATGAACCAAGTGTAACAGGAACCGCCAATTTAGTAATGGCTGCAGTTTTAGCGCAAGGAATTACTACCATATATAATGCAGCCTGTGAACCATACATCCAGCAGCTTTGTAAAATGCTGAATAGTATGGGTGCAAAGATTTCAGGAGTTGGCAGCAATATGATCACTATTGAGGGGGTTGATGAATTGCATGGAACCACTCATACGATTCTTCCAGATATGATTGAAGTTGGCTCTTTTATTGGCCTTGCAGCAATGACGCAAAGTGATATTCTGATTAAAAATGCAGGCATCGCACATCTTGGAGTAATTCCTGAAAGATTTCAGCAGTTGGGAATCAAATTAGAATTTATAGGAGATGACATTCATATTCCTGAGCAGGAACTTTACGAGATCGAAACCTTCCTGGATAGTTCAATGCTTACTATCTCTGATCATCCCTGGCCGGGCCTCACCCCTGACTTATTAAGTATTATTTTGGTGGTAGCCACACAGGCGAAAGGAAGTGTTTTAGTGCATCAAAAAATGTTTGAAAGCAGGTTATTTTTCGTGGATAAAGTAATAGAAATGGGAGCACATATTGTTTTGTGTGACCCTCACCGGGCGGTTGTTGTAGGTCTTTCCCGAAAATTTCCACTCCGTGGAATAACGATGGCCAGCCCCGATATACGGGCCGGTGTAGCTTTACTGATTGCAGCGTTAAGCGCTGAGGGAAAAAGTACCATTCAAAATATTGAACAGATTGACAGAGGGTATCAAAATATAGATGAAAGATTAAGAAGTTTGGGTGCCGAAATTATAAGAAAGGCAAATTAACTTCATCAGAATGTTGAGCAATTGATTTCAAAAAAAGAGATAAGTAATGGAAAAAAAATACAAAAAGATCATCTTAATTACTGCGCCTTCGGGATCGGGAAAAACTTCCATTGTAAATCATTTGATGAAGAAATTTAAGCAGCTTGCATTTTCAGTTTCCGCAACTACCAGGGAGCCTAGAAAGAATGAAAAGAATGGCTACGACTATTATTTTATCAATGAAAATGAGTTTCGTGAAAAAATCCATGATAAAGAATTTCTCGAATGGGAAATGGTTTATGAGGGTAAATATTACGGCACTTTAAAATCGGATATTGAACGCATCTGGAAAGAAAATAAAATACCGGTTTTGGATATTGATGTGCAAGGCGCCATTCATGTGCAGCAACAATATCCTGTTAACACCATCGCCATTTTTATCCAGACTCCTTCAGCAGAAGAATTAAAAAGAAGATTAAAACTTCGCGGCTCAGAAACCGATGAATCATTGCAGGCACGCCTTAATAAATCGAGCTACGAGATGACCTTTAAGAAGCATTTTGAAAATATAATCACCAATGAACATTTTCAAACTGCCTGCAAAGAAGCAGATAAAATAGTGGGCGATTTTTTAAATAATTAAAGCTTCGGAGAATTTCGTTTTATAAATTTGCAGATATGAACTGGATATCAATTATACCGATAATAATTGCCTTACTTCTGATAGGATTTTTTTCAGGTATAGAAGTGGTATTCATTTCTGCCAATAAATTATCAATCGAATTAAGAAAAAAGCAAGGAAATTATAGTGGTAAAACATGGTCCATTTTTTTAGAATCGCCGGCCCGTTTTATTGTAACTACACTTTTAATTTTCAATATTCTTGTCGTTGTTTATGGATTGCTGGTAAGTACTGAATTATCAGAAGTTTGGAAATACTGGTCGATCGATAATCAGTATATTATACTTGGGGTTGAAACAATCGTTGCCACTGCTATTCTCGTCTTTTTTGAATCCGTTTTTAAATCAATTTTCCATGCAAACGGTAACTCTGTTACTTCTAGTAATATTATCACATTTTGTATAAAAAGTGGCTACGCTCTTTTTTCCTGGATAGCGAAATATTTTGTAACTCTTGCCGAATGGATTTTAAGGTATCTTTTCAATGTAAAAATTCAAAGCAAAACGCAATCATTTACGAGAATGGATCTCGACCATTATGTGCAGCAGCTAAACATGACCGATAGTGATGATAACCAGGCGATGAATAATGAAATATTTGAAAATGTATTATCGCTTTCAGAAATGCGGGTGCGCGAATGTTTGATACCCAGGAAAGAAGTTGTTGCCGTAGATATTAATTTAACGCTGGACCAATTAAAAGAAAAATTTGTTGATACCAAGTTGAGTAAACTCGTTGTATACGAAAATAATGTTGACAATGTGCAAGGCTATGTTCATCAACTTGATCTGTTTAAAAATCCGGAAACGCTTCGTTCTATTTTATTGCCGATACCTGTGATACCCGAAAGCATGAATGCATCAGACCTAATCAATAAGTTTACAAAAGAAAGAAAAAGTATTGCATGGGTTATTGATGAATTTGGCGGAACAGCCGGCATCGTAACAATGGAGGATCTGCTGGAAGAAATATTTGGTGACATTTATGATGAATATGATGTGCAGGAAGAGTTTATTGATAAGCAGATCACTTCCAATGAATTTCTTTTAAGTGGCCGGCTTGAACTGGATTACCTTGAAGAAAAGTATAAATTGACGTTTAGAAAAAACGAAGAATCAGAAACACTTTCAGGTTATATCATTAATCTTCATGAATCAATTCCACGTGAGAAAGATCGGATCATCATTGATGATTACCAGTTTGATATTTTGAAAGTGAGCCATACAAGAATTGAAAGCGTGAAACTTAAAGTGTTACGATAATAAAATTGGTCTGAAAAAATTTACTGAAAAGAAAATCTAAATAGACAACCCGAATGCGAATTGCAGTAAATGCCGGCTCTTTAAAAACAAAGTTTTTTGAAACATTTATACAAATAGCAAAGCTTCATCCACAACAAACTTTCCTGTTTTTTTTTGACAAAGAAAATAACTACAAAGATTTTCCTGAAAATGTAAACCCTGTTATAATTCAGCCTCCGGCAACCATTTCACTCAACTGGCGCATATGGTATAACCTCAAACTACCATCCGCTTTAAAAAAAAATAAAGCTGATGTTTTTATCAGCGAAATGTTTATTTCTTTAAAAACTAAAATTCCACAACTATTAATTGCGCCAGATCTCACTTACATTCATTATCCTTCGTTGATAGATAAAAACCATATTTCTTTTTATAAAAAGAAGACGCCAAAGTTTTTAGAAAAAGCAAATGAAATTATCGTGAATTCATTTTTTTTCAAAAAGGAAATTACCGAACGTTTTAAAATTATTAAAGAAAAGATCCACGTAATTTATCCGGTCACAAAAAGAATTTCCGCTCCGGCAACTTTTGAAGAAAAAGAATTAATGAAAGAAAAGTATGCGGATGGAAATGAATATTTTATTTATAAAGGAATCATTAGTCCGGAGCAAAACCTGGTCAACCTGCTAAAAGCATTTTCCTTTTTTAAGAAAAGACAAAGAAGTAAAATGCAGTTGATCATCACGGGAGAAGCCGGAGCAAAATATGAAGAATTTGTTCGTTCACTGGAATCTTACAGGTTTAAGAAAGATGTAAAGGTTTTGCTCGGTATGCCTGAAACAGAAAAAATCCTTGCTTCAGCTTATGCAATGGTATATGTTCCTTTTTATGAAACCAAAGGTGATGAAGTAATTGAAGCAATGCAATCAGAAGTCCCATTGATTGTTTCTGATACCCAATTTTTAAAAGAATATTGTGCTGATGCAGCTTTATATGTAAAACCTGATAACATAAATGACATCGCTGAGAAAATGATGTTACTTTTTAAAGATGAGCAAAAAAGAAAAGAATTTATTGAAAAAGAAATATTGCAGATAAAGCAATTTAAGGCTAAAGAAAATGCAGGTCTTTTATTGGAAATCATAGAAAAAATCACCTCAAAAAACCCCTCCAATTAAAGGAGTTTTTTTTCATCTTAATACTGTTTTAGAATTTAGCGCCTTCTCCTTTTTTAGGAATCGACGAAATAATAAATTGCCTTAATTGTTCGTTTGCTGTCGCACGATCATCTTTGCGCATATAAACCATGTGCCCGCTACGCAAGCCTTTCCAGGTAATGCGATCTTTCAATCTTCCGCCGGGATCCATTTGCCACAGGCTATATTGTGCATTAAAAAAATCACAGGCGCCATCATAATAGCCGGATTGAACCATCAAATGCAAAAACGGATTTTGAGCCATCGCCTGGCGCAGGTTATCACCGGTATTATTGTTCTTTTCATCCCAGGGCCACACTGTGCCAAACATATTGTATTTAAGATCGGTTTTATAATTCAATTCATCTCTTAGATAAATATTCATCGCCGGAGTAAAAGCGTGCAACCATGCCGTTAGTTCCGCATTATAATCAGGAGAATTTCCTGCTGCTTCTTTGTCAATTCCCCGATACCTTGAATCTAATCGTCCAATGGTATATCCTTTATCGCGTAACAATTCTTTCCAGAAAAAATTAGCAGGAATAATAAGGTTGTGTTGCAAAATTACTTTCTGTGATAAGCCGGAATAGTGCGACATTTTTGCAGCAATATTTTCTTTTTCTGCGTCAGTTAAAGTGCTTCCTTTCGCCAATGCAGGGATTAAATCGTTGATGGTAAAATTTTCAACTTCAGGCAATATATCTGTAAGGTCTTTGCTTTGTAAATCATTGGCAAGGGCTTTATGATACCAGGCGGTAGCAGCAAAATAAGGCAGCATCAAAGCCTCTCCCACTGGGCCATCACGCTTTATTCCAAGATCAGTGGGAGAAACAAGAACAACACCATCTAGGTACATCCATTCCTGGTTTTCCAATGCCAATGCAAGTCCGGAAACCCTTGTTGTCCCGTAGCTTTCCCCAATCAAAAATTTAGGCGATGCCCAGCGATTATTGCGTGTTACAAAAGTATTAATCCAATCAGCAAGATATTTTATGTCTTCATTTACTCCGAAGAATTTTGCGCCGGGAACATCTTCATTTATTTTTCTCGAATAACCCGTATTTACCGGATCAATATAAACGATATCAGCCACATCTAAAATTGAATTGGGATTATCGCGCAAGCCGTAAGGCTCCACAGGAAAACCTTCATCATCCACATCTAAAATTCTTGGCCCGGTATAACCTATTTCCATCCAAACAGAAGGAGTGCCGGGGCCGCCATTAAACGAAATCACTAATGGCCTTGTAGCGCGATCTTTAACATCAGATCGCTCATAATAAGTGTAAAAAACGGAAGCCAGAGGTTTTCCATTTTCGTCCCAAATGGGCAATGTGCCTGATTTTGCAGTATATGGAACCGTTTGGCCTTTTATGGTAATGGTATTTTTTATAGTGACAGAAGAATCAACAACAATCATGGGATTACGTTCGCTGACCTGGTTATCTTTTGTGTCTTTTTTTTGAGCAGTTGTGTGGAAGTTAAAAGCCAGTATCATAACGGCAAAAGCAATAATTCTTTTCATAGATTTTTTTCTCTTTTTATATTTTATTTTATAAGGTAAATGCCCAAATAAAGAATAGTAAACAAACAAATAATCGATTTTTTCATTTCTGAAATTCCGCAATTAATAAAATTTCTTCAATCATATTTCTTTCATTATTTAGCCTTGGAACTTTATGCTGGCCACCCAATTTTCCTTTACTTTTAAGCCATTTATTAAAAGTATTTTTTTCTAAAGAGTGAACCAGTGGCAAACGTAAGGCAATGTTTTTATAGCGCTTCGCTTCATAATCGCTGTTGAATGATTTCAAAGCTTCGTCCAATTCAAAAGTAAAAAGTTTAAGGTCTTTAGGGGGTGTTTCAAACTCTACCAGCCATTGGTGAGCACCGTTATTTTGCTCAGTAAAATAAACAGGCGCTGCTGTATAATCCTTAACCACGGAATTTGTTTTAGCAGAAGCCACAGCAATGGCATTATCGGCATTATCAACAATTATTTCTTCACCAAATGCATTCATGTAATGTTTTAATCTTCCGGTTACCTTTATTTTAAAGGGCTTAAGAGAAGTAAATTGAATTGTATCGCCTACCAGGTATCGCCAAAGGCCGCCATTGGTTGTAATTACGAGGGCGTAATTTTTATTTAATTCAACCTGCTTAAGACCGATGGTTTTTGCATTCGGTTTTCCATATTCCTCCACAGGAAGAAATTCATAAAAAATTCCATGGTCTGTATAAAGTAAAAGGCCTTCATCATCGGGCATATTCTGCGCAGCAAAAAAACCTTCACTGGCATTGTACATTTCCAAATAATTTATCGGAGCGCCAATCAGTTTACTGATCTGCTCACGGTAAGGCGTAAACGAAACTCCACCATGCATATACAACTCAAGATTCGGCCAAACTTCTTTCAATGTTTTTTTTCCAGAGATATCAAGAATCCGCTTTATCAAAATGATTGTCCAGGTAGGCACACCGGCAAGTGAGGTAACATTTTCATATACTGTTGTTGTGGCTAATTGCTCTATTTTGCTTTCCCATTCATCAAGCAAGGCAATACTGAGTTCGGGGGTTCTAATCCAATGGCCCCAAAAAGGCGTATTCTGCATCAACACTGCGCTCAGGTCACCATATTGAATATCTTCAACAAGACTATGTACCTGGTGGCTTCCGCCAACAACCAGGCTTTTCCCTGTAAGTAAATCGCTATCAGGAAAATTTTTATAATAATTAGAAAGCACATCCTTCGATCCTTTAAAATGAATGTCTTTCAAACTTTCATCGCTTATCGGAATAAATTTGCTTTTATCAGAAGTGGTCCCGCTACTTTTTGCAAACCAATTAATGGGGGTGTTC
>JBBQWJ010000093.1:0-11553 GCA_038210685.1 Chitinophagales bacterium
GCCATTAAGTCTTTTCCAACCACCATTTTTATTGATAAGAAGGGAAATGTAAGGGAGATACATACCAATTTTTATGGGCCTGCCAGTGGTAAATATTATATTGAATCTAAGAATAAGTTTTATGAAACGGTTGACCGGTTGCTTAATGAATAAGCATTTTACCAAGGCCAATTTAAAAGCCTTCCATTACAATTTGATTATTTATTTAATGAGTTATTAATGGGCGAGAGATATGGTGGATATATCAAACGTTGACCAAAGGAGTGAGAATTGAAACAAAATACAAGACTGGCGATTTAAATAAACTATCGCAAAACATATAGTGTATACATAACCGTTATATCTATAAAAAGAAATCAGTATTATTTGTTGCTTTACTATAAAATAAAAAACCACCTTACAGGAGTATAAGGTGGTACAGCATGAGAAATCCTGTTTTGCTTGTGAAAATACTTGTATTATTATTGAGGCTTGCGCTATCGCCATTTAAAAGTCTATTGCGCCCACCAGGCTTTATAGGTAGTGGTTTCAGTTCCTCCCATATTCTGTAATTCTGTTGTGTAATTGGTGCTGTTAATGGTTTGTTCCGAAGTAGGATAAAGAAATCTTGAAGGAATAACCCCTTTGTTTAAATTAGCATCTCCGCCTATTTGAAAATCAGGAAAACCTGTGCGTTTATGTTCGATCCATCCTTCAAAACCATTGTTAATATTGCTAATCCATTTTTGGGTAATGATTTGTCTTAAAGAGGCATCCATTGAAGAATTGTCAAATGTTACTCCAGCATGCGACAAATAATTATTTGCTGCACTTATACTTAAGCCTGCATCTGCAAAAGCCCCGGCCACGCCATTATCATAATAATCCATGGCAGAAGAAGGGCCGCCGGATATATATCCTTTTAAAGCAGCTTCTGCAAGAATAAATTCCTGTTCTGCATACGTAATGATCTTAGCTTTTATCAAAGCAGCATTGTTTCCTGTAGTGAAACTGGTATTAAAGTTTGACGCCTGTTTCATCTGTTCAGTTGTTGCGTCTACTACCAGCGGCATTCCTCCATAATTAGAAAAGCTAAAGCTTCCTGAGGTGGCGTTGGCTGTAGGATTGAAATAAGCTGAAATCCTTGCTGTATCTCCCGTTGCAGCAAAAACATCATAGAGTGTGCTGTTAAGATACTTTACGGCAAAATCACCTGAGCGTTCAGTAAGGCTTACAAAATTGTAGGGGGTTACAGTTGGTAATTTTAATGTTGCGCTTTCAGGGGCACTTTGAATTAAAGTTCCGTCAGAAACAATTGATTGCATTTCTGCCGAAGGATCTTGTTTGGAAGACACACGCAGCAGGTAACGCAGGCGTAATGCATTTATAAATTTTCGCCATGATATTGTGTTGGAGTTATACAAAAGGTCGCCTGCCAAAAGCCCATTAGGGTTGGCTTTCAAAAGGCTGTCAGCTCTGCGAAGCGAAGGTAAAATCCCGTACTGAGGATCAGTGTAAACAGTTTGTTGGTTGTCATACTTTGGGGTATAAATTGCTTTGTTTCCCTGTAATGCCTGGGTAAATGGTATGTCGCCCCAAAGTTCTGTTAACTGGGCAAATGCATAAGAACGCAGAGTAAGTGCTGCTGCCTGTAATAAAGGATTATTCTTCTGTTGACCAAGTGAATACAAGGTATTGGCATCACGGGCAGATTCATACATGGCTGTCCAGTAGGGTTCATTGGTAATAGGTGAATAGCGTGTTCCCTGGTCGTAATAAGATTGGCTGTAGGTCATGTATTGATCGTATCCATTTCCCAGCGTCCATACCACGTTTGCATTATTGTAAAATTCTGAAACGATGGTATTTGATAGAAGGGTAGTGGCGTCCGGCGTTTCCAAAGCGTTAGGGTTTTGATTGACCTTTTGTAACTCTTTTGAACAGGATGCAAGGACTAAGGCTGCAACCAGTATCGTAAGGAAATTTATATTTTTTTTCATGATAATTTTTTTGCTGATTAATTAAAAGGTAAGTCCGAGAGAAAATCCGATACTCTTTGTAGAAGGGATGCTCAGGAATTCGGTGCCGGGTAATATCTGTTGCCCTCTGAGAGCAAGTGTTTCGGGATCTACGTCTTTATTTTTAGTAAATTCCAAAATGTTTCTGGCTACGAGGGAGAGATTCAGTTTGGCATTGGAAGCAGCTCCGAAAAGATTTTTAAACGTATATCCTAATTTTAATTCACGAAGTTTTAAATAAGAAGCATCATACATAAATGCTTCATTATTGCTGGCATTATAATAAGCATTGTAGTAAGTGGCTGCGTCTACTTTTACTGTATTAGGAACGTATTGTTTAGTGTTACTATTCATCATTACGCCTTTTCCTACGATTCCAGTTTCCCTGCCAGGCAATGTTTCTACCGACATACCTCCCGCAAGTATTCCTAATTCAGTATAAGAAAAGAATTTACCGCCCTGGTGCCAATCCCAAAGGAAACTAAGATTGAAATTTTTATAAGAAAGCTGGTTTGACCAGGCGAGTACGAAATCAGGATTGTAATTTCCCAAAAGTGTGTTTTGTGTGGAAGTAAACTGGGGAACGCCGTTTTTATAAACTATTTGCCCCTGTGGGTCTCTTACAAATGAGTTGCCGTACATATTTCCAAGGCGCTGTCCCACTTTTGCATCATATTGAATGGCGCGGTAATAGCGGTCATATTGGGTAACCTGCGCATATACGTAAGTATTGATTCCATCCGGAAGGGAAACTACTTTACCTACATTATGACTGAAATTAAAGTTCATATCCCAATTGAATCCATTTGGTCTTTTAGACCTGAATGGAGCAAGGGAAAGCATTACTTCTATTCCACTATTATCAATCTTTCCACCGTTTACATAAGCGTTGGTGTAACCTGAGGAAACAGGGATCGGCAATTGAACCACTTCATCTTTTGTTTTTGACTTATAGATCGTTGCATCAAGACCTATCCTGTCATTCAAAAACCTGATATCTATCCCTGCTTCTTTTGTTGCTGTGGACGAAGGTTTGAGGTTATTATTAGCCAACACATTGTTACCTGAGGTAAGTGGATAATTGCCAAAAGGCGTATTAGTGATAAACGTATTGTTGATTGAATAAGGATCAGCATCGCGGCCCACTTTTGCGGCAGAAACTCTTAATTTAAGAAAAGAGATAGCAGACGGAAGATTCACCATTTGAGATACGATTGCACTTAAAGAAGCAGCAGGATAATAGTAGGAATTTTTACCTGCAGGCAAAGTGCTCGAATGATCATTTCTTCCGGTTATATTTAGGTAAAGAAGGTTTTTGTAATCCAGGTCAGCGAAAGCATACAGGCTGTAAACGATCTTATTGTACTTTTCAAATAAAGTAGGAAGTTGGCTTTGAGCATTTGAAAAATTATATAACCCTGGTGTAATTAAAGTATTGGCAATATTTCTTGTATAACTAACATTTTGCATAAAACGGTTGCTACCTAATGATGCACTTACATTTAATAAATGATTTTGCTTTTCTTTATAACTAATAAGGGCATCTGTGTTGTTTTCAAAATACTGAACATCATCTGTTCTGAAGCCGCCCGATGGGAAGCGAACAGTTGTAAATGCGCGGTGGCCTTCGCGGTTATCAGTATAAAAATCAGTTCCTGTTCTCACCATAGCATCTAATTGCGGCGTGATTTGATATTTGAAAGAAACATTCCCTAACACCCTGTTTTTATTGAAGCTGTTCACGTTGTCATATAAAGTAACATAGGGGTTGTCATGGTTATTCCAGTAGCGGAACTGGTTTTCCTGGTTTCTGCCTTTTTGCCATTGTTTATTTAGAGAATTGATATCAACGTTAATCGGCATTCCATATACTCCAAAGAAGGTATACATCACACTTTCAGAACCATAACCAATATTTGGGCGATTCTTGCTGCTGCTGTTGATGTAATCAATAAAGAAATCCGAACTCAATTTTCCATTGTAGGAATGACTTCCCCTTAACGAAATTCCATATCGCTTTAAATCAGTGCCCGGAAGAATGCCGGTATTCTGAAGGCTGTTAATAGAAACGCGATAGGTACCATGATCACTTACGCCTCCAAAGCTGAGGCTATTTTGTGTGGTGAAACCTGTTTGAAGAAAACTCTTAAAATGATCGGCATGTCCAATCCATGGAGTAGGGGTTACCGTCAGGCTTGGATCAAGAGAACGAGCAACAAGGTCTGCAGCCTGGTAACCGTTGCCGGCAGGACTGTCAAATTGAACTACTTTAACATTCGGGTCAAATTTTAATCCCCAGTTGGGAATATTATTTTCACTTGATGCCCCTCCGTTGATATAAGAATAATTGTTCGGATTTCCTGTTAGAGGATAAGCATTAACACCTGCGCCATATTGATTTTGCAGGCGCGGTAATTTAAGCGGAGTTTCAAAAGTGGTAGTTGAATTAAAACTTATTCCTGCCAGGCCTTTTTCTGATGTTCCCTTCTGGGTGGTAATAACAACGGCACCATTGGCTGCACGCGAACCATATAATGCAGCTGCGGTAGATCCTTTCAAAACGGTTACTTTTGAAATGTCATTAGGATTGATTTCTGAAGCGCCATTGCCCCAATCTACTTCTGCCCAGGTTCCCTGCCCTGAGGAATTTTCTATCGCATTATTGAAAAATGTTTCATTGTTGATTGGTACACCATCTACTACAAATAGCGGTTGATTGGTTCCGTTAAATGAATTTTCACCTCTTACTACGATTCTTGACGTAGAACCAACGCCGGCCCCGCCGTTTGTAATCACAACGCCAGCTATTTTGCCGTTCAGGTTATTGATAAGGTTTGGATCTTCTGCTTCTGTAAGTTGTTTCCTGTTTACAGATTGCACAGCGTATCCTAATGATTTTGCCTGTTTGCTGATACCCAAAGCGGTAACTACAACCTCGGTTAATGACTTGTTGTCTTTCGCCAGGTGGATTTCCAGGTTGTTTTTTCCATCAACAGGAATAGTTGCCGTTTCATAGCCAATATTTGAAATAACCAGCGAGCTGCCGGTAGATGCATTGATGGAAAAAATGCCGTTTGCATCTGTAGTTGTTCCTGTATTGCTATTCTTTAATAAAACCGCTGCACCACTTATAGGCGCATTGTCTTCGTTGTCTGTTATGACACCCCTTATTGTTAGGGTCGCTTGTTTTGTTTGTGCAAAAACATCTGTTGGTTTTAGTAGAATTAATTGAGTCAAAAAACTCAAAACCAGGATGGTAAAAATTTTTCTCATGCGTTTTAATTTGAACATAATTTGAATGATAAAAAGGAGGCGCTTACTTTTGTTGCACCTGAACCAATTGTTTGATGGTGCAAAGAGAACACTCTCATGTTATCTAACTGTTACCGCTGCATTATGGAATCGTTAACATAGTCTTACCAAATTGTTAACTGATATTTTTCGTTTATGCGTGATTGTTATGCATTCTTTCAAAAAGAAAAATCTTAATTATTTGTTGGTTTACTGCGTGGAGAATCGAAGTGGAGAAAAAATGAAACCACCTTATAAGAATATAAGGTGGTACAGCATAAAATTCTGTTTTGCTTGTGAAAAAACTTTACTGCAAACTGATTATTTGATATTGCAAAGAGAATACTCTTATGTTACCTGCAGATTATTGAATCGTTAATTTATTCTTACCAAATTGTAAAGAGGAAAATATTCGTATATGCGTGAATGTTATGTTTCCTTCAAAAATAAAAAATCTGGATTATTTGTTGCTTTACTGAAAAGTTGCCACAGTATGACTTGTGAGGATGAGATTAAAAAGGATAATCAATTCCAATGGTAGCATTGAAATTTTCATAACGCCACATTCGGTCATCCAGGGAGGTCCCAAAAAGGTGTTTTAAATTGATCGACGGAAATTGCCATCCGTCATTTTCAAGGACGTCAGGACGTTTAAACCTGAAAGCAACGTCAAACCTGATGAGAAAATAATGAAAGTCAAACCTGAAACCTACGCCTGAAGATACTCCCAGTTGTTTGTATAAATTTTTGAATTTGAATTGTGTGGTATCAGGGCTGCCATCAGGCTTGGTGTCTTTAAAGTTCCAGATATTGCCGACATCTGTAAATAAAGCCATTTTAAAAAGTACTGCATTTGAAAAAAGCGGTGCAACATCAAAACGGTATTCGGCATTCCCTTCCAATTGAATATCACCGGTGCGGTCATTGAAACGGATCTGGTTTGATTTATAAGGCGCTTGAGGCTGGCCACCTACTCCTATGCCACGAACCGGCCATCCACGCATACTGTTGGGCCCACCTTCAAAATATTGTTTAAAAAACGGAAGAGTAGTATCACTTTTAGATAAAGGAATTCCCACGCCGGCAAAAGCCCTGAATACGATGGCGGATTTCGGATGGTTGATGGTGTAAGTATAGTCAATATCTGCTTTGATAAATTCTTTTAAATACTTATTGAAAAAATTACCTGTTTGCGGTGTCTTCTTTTTTTCTTTCAACAAGTCCCATAGTAAACCTGATTCTTCCAGGCTGGCCTTTATATTGGTGACCAGTTTTGGATTTCGTGGGTTGGCTTTTACAAGATTATAACCTAGGCCGCCACCCATCACAAGTGCCGTGTTGAAGGAATAACGCAAAAAGGGATTTTCTGCTAAAGTACTGTCGAAACTTTTAGAGCGGTTATACAAACGACGATAGTCGAAGTTGAAAAGTTTCAAACTCCATAAATGTTTTTCATTGTTGGTCCAGTTGAAACCATAGCTTGTATTAAAAATCTGCTGATCAAAAAAATCGATCCTGTTAATGAGCGAAATATTGGTATTAATAAACGATTGATTCGTAATTACTTTTTTATTGTTGTACTTTCCTATTGGGAAAATAAATTTTGGAAATAACAAAGTGTTTGAAAAACTCAATTCTTTTGAATTAATAAAATTACCGACGCTGTTCCTGTGCGAAGTATTAAATTCCACACCGGCTTTAATTCCATTTGTCATGCGTATTGCAGACTTGCCAAGGTTTCTATCGGTCACCGCTAAATTTACTGACAATCCCAAAAGGTTGCCTGTTGCAGAAGAAGCGATGCTGCTGGTGGCATTGTTGGCAGAATAACTCATTTCAATATTTCCTTCAAAAGCATATCTTTTTAGCGGAACGAGTTTTACTATAAGGTTTAAAAGATTGGTATCTTTTTGTTCAATGATGTCAATGTTAGGCGTTTCCCAAACGCCCAGTTTATAAAGGTCATTAATGGTTTTAAAATAATCATCCTGCCTGTAAACACTTCCTTTTTTGATCGAAAGATTTCTGTCAAGCAAAGAGAATTTAAAAAGCTTGCGATGGTATTCAGCAATATAATTTTTGAAATTCCGGATTTGAAAAGTTGAATCGGTATATCGGTCGCCTGCAAGATAATCAGGTAACACATAAATTTGATTGATGTAATATTTCTGAAGATTAGTGCTGTCGGGTAAACTGTTCAATTGAAAGCCAAGGCGTATCGTTGGCTTATTTCTTTGCTGCTGCGCTTCTGCCAGCAAACGTAATTGTTCAAACGGATCTTCTGAAACACTTGTCAATGCTGCTATACTTGTATCTCCTGTGGCTCTTATTTCGTCGGCTGTAAATTTGTAATACCCGTTATTTCTAAAAAGATTTACAAGGCGGTTGGTTTCCTGCAAAATACCCGATTTTGATACAGGCGTGTTGGGTTGTAATTGCGATTCTTTTTTGGTGTTTACCGCCAGATCTTCCAATTGAGGTTTGGTAAAAAGATAAGCCACGGTATCTATCATTGTTCGTTTCCCGGCCTTTACCTCATAATTGATCGTAACTCTTTTCTGAATTTTTTTCTTGGTAACAGTATCGTATGAATAGCTTATTGCCGGGTTGTAAAAACCGGAATTGATGAGCAGCGAGCGCATGTTGGAAGCGGATGTGGCTAAAGCATTGGTATCAAAAACAGGAGGGTTAACGTAGTAATGAAAAATGAAAAACTTGTCTTTCACATTTACTTTCGCGCTATCAGTAAGTTGTGTGTTTAATCTTGATTGGAGAACTACTTTTTCATCTTTGCTTACATTGTCTGCTTTAAGACTGATATTATTTTTAAAAACAAAAGGAACATTTTTTTGATATTTTTGGACAATGATGCAGCCAGGCAAGACTGCAAGAGAAAATAATATACTTAAAAAAAACAGTACGGATAATGTAGCGGAGTTAAACCCTTTCATAATTTACAACCATGTTGAGCAAAAAGATTGTCAAATATATTCAAAGTTTAAGCCATAAAAAATTCAGGGATGAAGAAGGCGTGTTCATCGTGGAAGGCCCGAAGGTAGTTGGAGAATTTCTGGAGCAGCAAAAGATGGAATGTACCATGATCTGCGCAGAAAAAAACTGGCTTTCGCAAAATGAAATATTGCTGAAAGAAAGGACTTCTATAAATATTTTTGAAACAGATGACCATTGGCTCAAAAGTATTTCGCTGTTAAAAACGCCCAACAAAGTGGTTGCTGTTTTTAAGAAAAAAAAGGATGCGGAAATTGGAAACCTTTCGGGGAAAATTTCTATTATGCTGGATGATTTGCAGGATCCGGGAAACCTCGGAACGATCATTCGTATTGCTGATTGGTTTGCCATTGAAAATATTATCTGTAGCGAAAACAGTGTGGAATGTTATAATCCGAAAGTGGTACAATCCACGATGGGTAGCCTTTCACGCGTGAATGTGTTGTATACTGATCTTGAAAGTTTCATTAAAAAAAATAAAAGGATAAAAGTGTACGCCACCACTTTATCAGGCACTTCTATTTTTAATCTGCCAAAAATATCCGAAGGAATGATTTTAATTGGAAACGAATCAAAAGGAATTCATGCTGACCTTTTAAAACATTGCTCTCAACAAATCACTATTCCCAGGCTTGGCCATGCAGAATCTTTGAACGCTGCCGTGGCAAGTGGAATTATAATATCACAACTTGTTGGGAGCATTTAAGCGGTTTTCTATCTTTAGGTAATTCTGGCAGTAAACAAACAAATTCAGCCGATTTTTATTTTAAATGTGTTTTTCTTTCCGGTTTAGGATTAAGTAGAACAAGCGCAATACCAAATCCAGCTACTTGCTTCAAAACCTTAGTAGAAAATGCCTTATTAATTTTGTAACCTTATTATCCTAATTTAATCCATTTATTTAAAATAGGGTAATAAGGTAAGTTTGTTGAGTTTTAATTTTTTTCTACTAAGGTTTTCCAGTTATTAATGCCATAAAATTTATTCCAGTTATTTTCTATTCATAAAGTTTATATTGGCTATGTCCCTGATTGTAATTCCGTTCTACTTAATTCTATTCCGGGTTACTTTTTGAGAATTCTTATATTTTGTTTGCTCAAATGAGAGTTGGAAGAATCAATGAATAATCGTATGTTCAACCAATTAGGTAGCCATCACCAAAAACCTCATTCACTAATTGCTAAACAATTTTAAATGAACAATAATCAATTCCAGGATTTCGAAATACCTGAATCCTATTTAAGAATTCTTAGAAAAGTAGCTAAGAATATAAAACTAATTGTGTTTGCCATAGTTATTTTGGTGGTTTTCTTTGGTGCTTTTTTCCAGATAGAGCCTGAAGAACTGGGTTTGATAACCCGCTATGGAAAATACTCAAGGACCGTAGAGCCAGGATTAAATTTTAAAATTCCATTTTTAGAAAAATTATATAAGGTTCCGGTAGAAAGGCAACAGAAACAGGAATTTGGATTTCGTACTACCAGCGCAGGGGTTCAATCTTCTTTTTCCAAAACAGACACGAAAGGAGAATCCCTGATGCTTACCGGTGATCTGAATTTAGCAGATGTGGAATGGGTGGTTCAATATAGAATAGACAGCCCTTATAATTTTCTTTTTAAAGTCCGAAATCCTGAAAACACCTTGCGCGATATTTCTGAAGCTGCCATGCGGCAGATTGTAGGAGATCGAACCGTAAATGAAGTATTAACGGTTGGTCGCACTGAAGTGGCTGATAAGGCGCAGGCACTTATACAGAAATTGAGTACCGAATATTCGCTCGGTATCAAAGTAGACCAGGTAGTGCTGCAGGATGTAAATCCGCCCGACCAGGTAAAGGCTGCATTTAATGCAGTGAACCAGGCCCAGCAGGAAAAAGAAACCCTGATCAATGAAGCTCGGTCAGCCTACAATAAAGTAATTCCAAAGGCACGAGGACAGGCAAAAGAAACGATTCAAAAAGCGGAAGGGTATTCGCTGGAAAGGGTTAACAATGCCCAGGGAGAAGTGGCCCGTTTCGATGATTTATATAAAGAATATATTAAAGCCCCTGAAGTAACGCGCAGGAGAATTTACCTGGAAACAATGAGCAAAGTATTACCTCAACTTGGCCAGAAGATAATAACTGATGAAGGTGGAAATAACGTGTTGCCACTTCTTCAAATGAAAATGCAAAATCAACAAGCTACAAAGGCTACAAACGATAATTAATTATGACAAAGAAGAAACTCATTATATATATCATACTAATGGTCGCGCTGCTTGTGGGTATTTCACAAAGCACCTATATAGTAAATGAAAAAGAGCAGGTAGTGATCACACAGTTTGGTAAGCCTGTTGGCAAAGCCATTACTGACGCGGGCATTAAATTTAAAATACCTTTTATCCAGGATGCCAATTTTTTTGATAAGCGATACCTTGAATGGGACGGAGACCCCAACCAAGTACCTACAAAAGATAAAAAATTTATTTACGTAGATACGTATGCACGTTGGGAAATTACGGACCCGCTTCAGTTTTATAAAAGGTTAACCAATGAACGCGGAGCGCAATCACGCCTTGATGATATTCTTGACGGCGAAACGAGAGATTATATTGCCAATAATAATATTGAAGAAACCGTAAGGAACAGCAACCGGCTGCCGGTATTAACAGATACACTTAGCGAACCCGTAAGCGATTCACTGGTACATATAAAATCAGGGCGCGAAAAAATAGAACGGATGATTCTTAAATCTGCCAATAAACGGGCTTCTGACCTGGGAATTGTTATTTTGGATTTCCGGTTTAAAAGGCTCAATTATGTACAGGAAGTGCAAGACCAGGTTTATAAAAGAATGACCAGTGAAAGATTCCGGATTGCTGATAAATTTCGTTCAGAAGGACAGGGTGAGGCGTCAGTAATTAATGGTGAAAAAGAACGGGAACTAAAATCTATTCAATCAGAAGCTTTCAAAGAGGCAGAGCAAATTAAGGGTAAGGCTGATGCACAGGCGGCGTCGATTTATGCGGCTTCTTATAATCAATCTGAACAATCGAGAAATTTGTATGCTTTTTTAAAATCAATGGAATCTTTTGAAAAAACCTTTGACGATAAAACCTCTCTTATCATTTCAACAAAGAGTGAATTTTATAAATATCTGAAATCTATGAAATAATGGTAAAATGAACATCGCTTAGCGGTGTTATCCATCACATTTTAATAATGACGTTTCCTGTTTTTTGTCCACTCATTCCAACGGATAAGGAATACTTTTTT
>JBBQWJ010000094.1:0-11444 GCA_038210685.1 Chitinophagales bacterium
TACACCAAACGGAGAACGCAATGAACTACCCCGGATATTAAGCCGGTAGCTGCCTGGCGAACGTTCTTCCATGCTTACGCCGGGAGTAATATTTAAAGCAGGCAAGATGCTCATATTGCTAAAACGGTTAAGTTGTGACTGACCTGTAACGCTTACCGGAGCTGCCACATCAATCAAACTACGGTTTTGTTCATAAGCGTTTACAATTACGTTCTCCAATGTTTTCGCAGAATCTGTTTTAGAAATTGTTTGAGCATAGACAGAGGTGGTAAAAAACAAAAACGGGATCAAAATTTTCTTCACATGTAATAATTTAGAAACACAAATGTAACTCAAAATTATTTTCTACCTTTCTCAATTAAAATTCAGAATGCCACCTTCATTTTTGTTTCTTCCTGCAAAGTTTAACCTTTTGTTTCTTTTGTATTCCTTTAGTAGCTCGCTGGTTTTAACAACATTTGTAATCTCATCTTTTAGGGCTTTAGTTTTAAAAGATAATTATTCAAAAATATAATCTTAAAAATCTTTTTATGGATCCAAAAACAGTCAGTAATATTTTAAATGAATTAGGTGAGGACAGGGAAGATTATTTTAATGCTATTGCACCTCCTATCATACAAACAAGCAATTTTGCTTTTAAAAACGTAGCAGATTTCAGGGACGCTCTTGAAAACGAATCGTCCAGGTTCCTTTACAGTCGTGGTTTAAACCCTACGGTTCAGATATTAGCGCAAAAGATGGCAGCACTTGATGGCGCTGAAGATTGCCTTGTTTTTAACAGTGGCGCTGCAGCTATTTTTACAGCAGTATTTGCCAACATCAAAAGCGGTGATCACATTATTTCTGTGAACAAGCCATACACATGGGCACAAAAAATGTTCGATAATATTTTACCAAGGTTACATGTTTCCGTTACTTATGTAGATGGAAGAAAGATTGAAAATTTTGAAAATGCCATCCAGGATAACACAACGATTATTTATCTTGAAACGCCCAACAGCTGGAGCTTTTACTTGCAGGACCTTGAAGCGGTAGGCAAGTTAGCACGCTCAAAAAAAATAATAACTATTTGCGACAACAGTTATTGCACACCGTTATACCAACGGCCAATTGAGTATGGAATAGATTTGGTATTGCAAAGTGCCACCAAGTATATCAATGGCCATAGTGATGTGGTTGCGGGTGTATTAAGTGGAAGCAAAATAATGCTTAAAAAAATATTCCACAGCGAGTTTTTAAATATGGGAATTGGAACCACGCCATTTAACGCATGGTTAATACTACGCGGCTTAAGAACAATGCAGGTAAGGCTTTCGCACATTTCAGAAACTACACAAAAAGTAGTAAGCTTTTTAAAAAATCATGAAAAAGTGGAGGAATTGGTTTTCCCTTTCGATGAGGATTTCCCCCAGTATACGTTGGCAAAAAAACAAATGCAAGGCGCCTGCGGCTTATTTTCTTTTTACATAAAAACAAATTCCATAAAAGAGATTGAGCTCTTTTGTGAAAATCTTCAACATATTCTAATGGCTGTAAGTTGGGGTGGTTATGAATCTTTAATCATGCCGGGCTGCGCATCAGTAAAAGAAGAAGATTTTAATCCCGATGACAGGGATCAGCGCAGATTAAGAATGTATGTGGGACTGGAAGAGGCGCAATACATAATTGATGACCTGAAAAGAGGGTTTGAGGCAATAAAAAACTAGTTGTTTTTAATAATTTTTCTCAAAAGAAGAATAAATCGTTATTTTTAATTCCCTTTATTTACCACTTATCCAACTCTTATTCCGCGATACATTCAAATGATTATTTTTGTTTTATGGCTATCAAAATTAAATTACTGTTTATTTTCATTTTCATATCCACATTCGCCTTCTCCCAAAAGAGATGGACTCTATTGGAAAGTGTGCAATATGCGATGGATCATAACATCTCCATTCAGCAAAGTGCTTTACAGGCAGACTTTGCTTCAATTACCTATAAACAGAGCAAGCTTTCGCAAATACCAAGCTTGAATTTTTCCAACAGTGAAGCTTTAAGTTATGGAAAATCGAAAGACCCTTCTTCAGGTATTTTGCAAAATCAAAACTATTTTTCAGTAGGTTTAAACTTACAATCCAGTGCTGAAATTTTTAACTGGTTTTCAAAAAAGAATACCATCCTTGCCAATCAATGGTCATTGGAAGCAGCCAAAGCAGCAACGGATAAACTCAAAAATGATATAGCGCTCACTGTTGCTAATTCCTATTTGCAAATTTTACTTTCGCGCGAGCAGCAAAAGATCGCCGAAGTACAGGTAAAACAAACAAGGACTCAATTAGAAATTGTTCAGAAACAAGTTGCAGCAGGCGCTCTTGCTGAATTTAATGCAACCGAACTGGAATCACAGCTGGCAAATGATACCGCCAACCTGATCACCGCAATTGGAAATGTGGCCCAGAATAAATATGTGTTGAAAGCTTACCTGAACCTTGATGCCGCCGATTCTTTTGATATTGAAGAGCCGCCGATAGACCAGATACCAGTAATGCCGATTGGGGATTTGCAGCCCGCTGATGTGTATGCATCTGCTTTATTAAATCAACCGCAACAAAAAGAAAATGAATACAACCTGAAAGCAGCTGAAAAAAATAGTTTGGCGGCAAAGGGAGGATTATATCCCTCTATCTCTGCTTTCGGAAACCTCGGGTCTAATTATGGATATTTTCGAACTCCAACTTTCGCACAGGTTTTTAATGGCTATTCGCCTAGTGGATTGGTGGTAAGTGATAACTCAGGCGGCTACATTAATGTTCAAAGACCATTGTATGTAAATGGAGCAAAAAATGGATACATCACTTCTGATCCTTTCGGCACTCAATTCAGCAATAACTTTGGACAGTCAATCGGGCTTAATTTATCTGTTCCCATTTTTAATGGCTGGCAGGCAAAGGCCAATTACCAGAAATCAAAAATTAACATTAAAAACCTTGAGTATCAACAAGACCTTGATAATAAAACGCTGAAACAAAATATTTACCAGGCTTATAATGCTGCTGTTGTCGCCATGCAAAAATTATCTTCTACCTTAAGAGCAGTGGATGCAGCACAAAAAACCTATGATTATGCCTTAAAAAGATATTCAGCGGGAATGCTCAGAACTCTTGAATTGATCACCAATGAAAACAGTTTATTTACAGCAAAACTTCAATATGCTTTAAATCAATTTGATTATGTTTTTAAAATGAAAGTGCTGGAATATTATAAAGGTGAGGGTTTAAAATTTTAAGATTAACAAAAGGGATTCAATAAAAAGCAAAAGAGAAATTATGAATAAAAAACTCAAATGGATAATAATTAGTTTAATACTTCTGATTGTGATCCTGGTAGTATTAAAGAAAACCGGTGTCATCGGAAAAGATGAGGGAATAAAAGTTACTGCTGAAAAAGTGCAGAAAAGGACAATTATTGAAACTGTAAACGCAAGCGGAAAGGTATATCCAGAAGTAGAAGTTAAACTGAGCCCGGATATTTCCGGAGAAATCATTGAGCTAAACGTTGCTGAAGGAGATAGTGTAAAGAAAGGGCAGGAACTGGCTAAGATCTATGGAGATATTTATGCTACGCAAAGAGACCAGGCAGCAGCGATCGTAAACCAACAACAGGCGCAATTTAATGATGCGCAGGCAGGCCTGGGAGCACTGGAAGCGCAGTTGGACCAGTCTAAAAAAACATATGATATGCAAAAGCAATTGTATGATGAAAAAGTGATTTCAAGAAACGAATTCAATACCGCAGATGCCGCTTATAAAACAGCTTTGGCTAATCTGAATGCAGCAAAGCAGGGCGTAAAAGGAAGCTATGCCGGCGTTCAAAGCGCCAAAGCAGCTTTGCATAAAGCCGATAAAGATATTAGCCTTGCTACATTAAGATCACCTATGGATGGGATTGTTTCTCTACTGAGTGTAAAAAAAGGCGAAAGGGTTGTAGGAAGTTCAATGATGGCCGGAACTGAAATGATGCGTATTGCCGATATGAATAAAATAGAAGTGAGGGTGGATGTAGGAGAAAACGATATTCCAAAAGTTCGCCTTGGAGATAGCGCCAGTATTGAAATAGACGCCTTCAACGATAGGAAATTTACTGGTGTGGTAACTCAAATTGCCAGCAGTAATAATGGCGCTGCTACCCAAAATGATCTTGCCAACACCAGCACCGATGTTACAAACTACAAAGTATACATTCGTTTAAATCCGGCATCGTACCAGGATCTTGTAAATGCATCAAAAACAAAAAGGTTTCCCTTCAGGCCGGGCATGAGCGCGAGCGCAGATATTCAAACCAAAACCCATGTAAATGTTTTATCAATCCCTATAAATGCAGTTACAACCCGGGAAAAAAATGATTCAACATTAAATAGTTCGATGAATAACCAAGCCGAAAATGACGCCATGGCCGTAGGCAACCAGGGAGATAATGATCTTGATATTGTTGTTTTTAAAGTACAGCCGGATGGAAAAGTTAAGAAGCAAAAAGTAAAAACTGATATACAGGACATCAATTACATTGAAGTAACTGATGGTTTAAAAGAAGGACAGGAAATAGTTACAGGCCCTTACGATGTGGTTTCGAAAACGCTGAAGGATGGTGATAAAGTAAAGGTGGTTCCTAAAAGCCAGCTATTTAGTACTAAATAGTTTTATTGATTTGCAGTAAACCAACAAATTCGAATGATTTTTATTTTAATAGAAAGAAAAAGCGCCCAATCAACGGCGCTTTTTTATTTGAACATTTCTTCTGCTTTCAAAATACTTTCTGGCTTTCCTACATCAATAAATTTTGAATTACTGAGGTCAAAAGCATCAATAGTATTCGTTTTAGAGAGTTCAAGATAAAGATCAACAATAGAAAATTTCCCCTTCATTTTTATCATTTTAAAAATTTTAGGCGAAATAACATGAATGCCACTAAAAGCTTTTTCAATATATTTTTCGGTGTTCTGGCTTAGTTTTTCTTCACTCGTTTTTAAATTCCGCCATCCGCATAACGCTCCTGCTTCATTGAATAAAAAATAACGGGAAGTTTGACGCGACGAAACTGCCAGCGTAGCAAGCGGATCTTTTTGCCGGTGTTGTGAAATCATTCTATTTAAATCCATATCAGTTAAAACATCCACATTCATTACCACAAATGGTTCGGTATCTTTTTCAAAAAACCAGGAAGCTTTTTTTATTCCGCCTCCTGTTTCAAGCACTTCATCTGTTTCATCTGAAAATGAAATATCGCTTCCAAAACCATTGTTTTTTTTGATGAGTTCAATCACCTGTTCTGCAAAATGATGCACATTTACAATTATTTCTTTTATCCCGAAAGAAGCGAGGTATTCTATATTTCTTTGAAGAATAGTTTTATTATTTACAACTGCTAATGCTTTAGGATGGCTATCTGTAAAAGGTTTCAAGCGTGTACCCAACCCTGCCGCCAATATCATTGCTTTCATATAAGATTAATTTTCAAACCCTTTTAGTTCATGAATACCTTGTTCAAGGTGATTCAATTCAATTTTTACTTTGAATTTATTTCGAAGATATCTCGCAAGTGCTTCAGCCGCATACACGCTTCTGTGCTGGCCACCTGTACAACCAAAACTGATGGTGAGAGAAGCAAAATTTCTTTCGATATAATTCTCAACAGAAATATCAACGAGGTTATAAACACTGTTCATAAATTCAGGCATAGAAGTTTGTTGTTCCAAAAAATCAATCACGGGTTTATCACGACCTGTTATTGATTTATATTCTTCAAATCGCCCAGGGTTCATAAGACCTCGGCAATCAAAAACAAAACCTCCACCGTTTTCACTTTTCTCTTTTGGATAACCGGATTTTAAATAAGAAAAGCTATTAATTGTTACTACCAATTGCGTTGTTTCATTTGCCTGCAAAGGACGAAACCTGTTGATCACATTATCCTGAACGACCAAATTTAAAATACGATTATATTCAGGTAGCTCAATGCCAATATTCCGGTTGCTTAAAAACCATTTAATATTGGTAAGCGCCAAAGGGATACTCGTTAAAAAGTGAGCCTTTCTTTCAAACAATCCACGAAAGCCATAAGCCCCCAAAACCTGCATCAGCCTGATCAATACATAACCGTTATACTGATTTATAAAACGATCTTTATCCAGTGGTTTTTTCAAAATTTCGGTAACACAATCCGCATAATATTCCACCAATGAATTTTTCCAGTCATCTGAAAGATTGGCCCTTGCCTGCCACAATAAAGAAGCAACATCATATTGCAGCGCTCCTTTCATTCCACCCTGGTAATCTATAAAATGCACTTCACCATTTTGGATATAAATATTTCTGCTTTGAAAATCCCGAAACATAAAATATTTGTGCTCCACTTTTGTGAGGTAGGTACTTAAATTATCAAAATCCTTTATTAATTTATCTTTATCATAAGGGATTTTAAGAGTATCTAAAAAATAATATTTAAAATATAAAAGGTCGCTGAGGATTGCCTGCTTTCCAAATTCTTTTGAAGTAAGGCAATAAGAATAATCCAGTTTTTTTAATCCTTTGATCTGAAGCCACGCAAGTGCTTTTAAACTTTTTTGGAACAAAGAATATACATAGTCATTTTCCCCATATTTTTCAAGTTCATTTAAAAGAGAAACCGGCCCAAAGTCTTGCTGAATATACATTTTATTATCCTCTGAAGTAAAATGTATTTCAGGAACCGGCGCATTTATCTTTGTAAAATGTTGGGTAAAATATAAAAAGGTTTCGCTCTCCTTTGTATTTTCATCGTAAGTGGCAATGTAAGATTTTTTGTCAGTGATGATCCGAAAATAGAGTCGGTCGCCACCTGATTTAGGCAGCTTCTGAAAACTGTTTACTTTTTCTGAATTGTACTTCTTAAAAAACTCAAGGATGTCTTCTGCAATTGGAGCCATATAATACTATTGTTGGTAAATCTAATGGATTTTAGAAAAAGGAAGAAAATAGAAATTCATTTAAGAGAAACCAAAAATTGTACTGAAAAGATTTATATATTAATTACATTTGGAAACGATTTATTAAAACTAAATAAATCAAACCTGCTTGATTACATTTTTTTCTTTATAAAAATTACTCCTTACCAGGTGATAACTATTGAAAAAACTAAATGAAATTTTAAATGAAGAAAACTCCTCATTTTACTAAAATTCTTTCCATCGTATTTCTTTTTGTTGTTGTAGCTCCTGCTTTTTTTTCTTGCGAAACTCACAAGTTCGACAGTGATAAACGACAAATCATGGCAAAAGATGAAATTCATAGTAAACTCCACAAGGCGCGTGAATATGATATTACAGGCTTTAAAGAAGATACAATAGAAGTAACGGATAATCCTGATTTTAAAAAAGAGATCAGGTACCAAATGAGCTTTGAATATATCGACTCTAATAATGTATTGCAAAAGAAATCCGGGGACGTTTTTTTCACTCCTGACGGTTCATCCATAATCAATTCAAAAATCACTGACAGGTAATTTCTGTTTACAAAATAATCCTTTATCATGAAGTCTATAAAAGAACGCTTTTTAGCATTAGATGTTTTCAGGGGAATGACCATTTGTTTTATGATCATTGTAAATACTCCAGGAAGCGGAGCCAGTCCATTTCCGCCGCTGGAACACGCTACATGGTTTGGTTTTACGCCAACTGATCTTGTTTTTCCTTCATTTCTATTTGCCGTTGGAAATGCAATGAGTTTCTCACAGGAAAAATATAAACTTATCGGCAATTCCGCTTTTCTTAAAAAAATCATTAAGCGTACCGTTCTCATTTTTCTTATCGGCTACCTGATGTATTGGTTTCCTTTTTTCCGATTGGATGCAGCCGGCCATATTATTGGAGCGCCAATAAGCCATACACGAATCATGGGTGTTTTGCAGAGAATTGCCTTGTGTTACTTTTTTGGATCGCTGATCGTTCAATACCTATCAACTAACAAAGTAGTCATCATCAGTATCATTCTTTTATTGGGCTACTGGTTTATTTTGCTGGCCTTCGGAAATCCATCAGCGCCATTAAGTATGATGGGAAATGCCGGGCTTTACTTAGATAAATTTTTAATGGGCAACAATCATCTATATCATGGCGAAGGAATTCCTTTTGATCCTGAAGGCTGGCTGGGCACGATGCCGGCGATCGTAAATGTGGTAATTGGTTTTTTAGCAGGAAGATTTATTCAGAAAAAAGGAAAAAGTTTTGAATGCCTTTCCAAGCTAATGCTTGTTGGATCATTACTTATTTTTATCGCTCTTTGCTGGAACCTCGTTTTCCCAATTGGTAAAAAATTATGGACAAGCCCTTTTGTATTGCTTACTACAGGCATTGATCTAATATTAATCTCAGCTTTGATCTATATGATTGAAATGAAGAACTGGAAAGCCTTTAAATGGCCCGACTTCTTTATGATCTTTGGAAGAAATCCGCTATTTATTTATATTCTCTCCGAGCTTTTCGTGGTTATTCTTTTCATGATTCCCGTTGGCCAGGAAAGCTTGTTTGGTTATGTAAACAGAACCTTTTTCCAGGTAATACTTCCGGGACCTTTGGGATCTTTCTTATTTGCTATTTGCTACATGCTCTTTTGCTGGAGCATCGGTTGGTGGCTTAATAAGAGAAAGATTTACGTGAAGGTTTAAACTTAGATCTTACAGTAAACCAACAAATATCTGATATTTTTATTTCCTGATTTTTAAGGCAATGCCTTTACAATTCATCCTCCGGCTTTTTATCAAAAGACATAAGGATCATTATAACTGCAAATGCAATAAAAAATACTGAACTCCATCGGTTTACTTCCGGGTGGGCAACACTTGGGTTGGTAAAACTATAGATCAACAATAAAATTCCGACTGCAAGAAAAAATATGCCAATTACAAACCGGAGATCAAAGAATTTTTTCATTATTATTTATTTAATAAAATAAAATATTTAAAAATACCGTAATCACAACTACAATTGTAGCCAGCCATAACGGATTTTTGTACCATACGCGATTTTTGTCCTGCTGTCGCGGCGTAAGGCTGTACACCAAACCCACCAATTCATTCTCCGGTTTCTTTTCTGTAAATAAACTGATAAAAGCAGTAATAATGAAGCATACTGAAAAGGAGATCCACGCAATATTAAACGCCTGGCTGGTACCAGAATAAAATGTGTGCAGATTGGCTATTGAACCGCCTTTGCCTTCTGCCGTTGTTAACGAATAGGTAAGGGCAGCAGTGGCTGTTCCGGATAATAAGCCCCAGAAAGCGCCATTAGGGGTACACTTTTTCCAAAACATGCCCAGGAGAAAAGTAGCGAACAAAGGTGCGTTTACAAAACTAAAAACGAGTTGCAACAAATCCATAATGCTGTTAAAACCACGGGCCACATAAGCTGTGATTATTGACAATAAAATTCCCACGATTGTGGTCGCTTTACCCACATTTAAATAATGTTTTTCACTTGCATGGGGTTTGATGTGGCTTTGATAAAGATCATAAGTAAAAACCGTGTTGAATGCTGTTACATTCCCTGCCATTCCCGACATGAATGAAGCAATAAGCGCAGTAATTCCAACTCCTAAAATTCCGCTTGGGTACAACTTTGATAATAACAAGGGAAGCGTCATATTGTAATCTGTTTGCCCGTTAATATTTTTAGGAAGATCGAATCCTGTAAACTGGTGCTGCAAAGCCAGCAAAATGATTCCCGGTACAATTACGATCAATGGCATAAAGATTTTAGGCAGCGCTGCAATAAGTGGTGTACGCCTCGCATCGTTCAGGTTTTGAGAAATCATCGCTCTTTGTACCACCAAAAAATCGGTACACCAATATCCAAACGCCAACACAAATCCCAAACCGAAGATCATACTGAATGCATCAGTTCCCATCGGATTGGTGGCCGGGCTACTCATTCCTTTCCATAAATGTAATTTGGCACTTTCAACATTAGCAATAATTCCGTGAAGGCCTCCAGCCTGCTGAACACCAATAAATACCAATGGAGCAATTCCCAAAACGATCAGGAAAAACTGGAGCACTTCGTTATAAACAGCGCTGGTCAATCCTCCCAAAAAAGTATACGCCAAAACGATACCGGCAGCCACCCAAATAGACACATTAAAATCCCAGCCCAAAACTGTCTGCATGAGCATGGCCAAGGCATATAAAGAAATACCTGAAGAAAAGATGGTCATCGCGGCAAAAGTGAACGCGTTGAACGTCCTTGTCTTTTCATCAAACCGAAGCTTTAAATATTCGGGAACGCTTCGTGCCTTGCTTCCATAATAAAAAGGCATCATAAAAAGCCCGAGAAACACCATCGCAAAAACGGCACCGAGCCAGTAAAAATGAGCAGTGTACAATCCGTATTTTGCTCCGTTGGCAGCCATTCCCAAAACTTCCTGTGCTCCCAGGTTGGCCGATATGAATGCGAGGCTCGTGATCCACAAAGGAATATTGCGCGCGCTCATTAAGAAATCACTGGCCGTTTTTATCTTCTTCTTTAATAAAATCCCAATCCCTAATACAAAAAGAAAATAAAGCCCGATTATGCTGTAATCAATAAGGTGAAGTTTCATCTACAGATTTTTAAATTATTAGTTTTAGTGTTGATCTTTTAGAAATTCATTGGTTATATCATCGTATTCGTACAAGTATTTATTTGCTTTCCCATCTTTGTCAAAAAAAGATTCCCATGTGCTCAAAGGTTCCCAGATGAAAGTGCCTTTCATTTGATTTCCGGGCAAAGAAAAAGCGATCCGGTTCACCTGACTTTTCAATTGAGAATACTCAGCAACAATCACCGGCTTGTTGTATTTTTTCTGCAGCAATCTTAAATTAGTATCCAAATCGTTCAAGGTTCCATGCCATTTCGGATAGTAAGATTCACCGATGGCGTCAAAAGAAACACCGCGGTTGATCATGTTATCCAGGAAAAATTCTGATTCGGAATTTTGTCCACCTAATGCAATATGTATCAAAGTAATAATCGAAGGATTTACTTCTTTTACTGCAGAAAGAGCCGCATTCAGAAGGGTAGCAAGGCTATCTAAATGCTGAACATTTCCATCAGGCCAAAGAATTCCGTGATTGATCTCATTTCCCGTTTGAACCATGTCAGGAAGCGTGCCTTGTGCCTTTAAAGATTCCAAAACACTCTTTGTATAATCATGAAGTTTTTTTGCCAGTTCTTTAAAGCCAAGATTTTCCCATGCTTCCGGAACAAATTGTTTTCCCGGATCGGCCCACGTATCGCTGTAATGAAAATCCAGCAAAAATTTCATCCCGGCATTTTTGATGCGTTTTGCCATTTGCAAAGTTTGTTGTAAATCACAAAAACCTTTGCCCGGCGAATAGCCGCTATCGTCAGAAGGATTATCAAATAACCTGAGGCGGATATAATTGAATCCATGATC
>JBBQWJ010000095.1:0-11367 GCA_038210685.1 Chitinophagales bacterium
TAAATTAAGTAGATTTCTACTTTACAACTATGACAAATTTTATTCCGATATTCCCTTTATCCATTGTAGTGTATCCGCACGAAAACCTCAACCTGCATATTTTTGAAGCGAAGTACAAGCAGCTTATTAAAGAATGTTTTGAACAAAAAAAATTGTTTGGAATGCCTGTAGTTATCAATGATAAAATGCAGGAAATGGGCACCCTTTTGGAGATAACAGAAATCAGCAAAGAATACGAAACCGGCGAAATGGATATCAAAACAAAAGGCAAAGAGATTTTCCGCATCCTTGAGGTGATAGATACTGTTCCGGAAAAACTCTACAGCGGAGCCATTGTAAATTATCCTCACAATCATGAGCATGGAAAAAGATTATTGATGAATAAAGTGCTTGATTCTATCAAACACCTTCACGAATTACTGAAAGTTGAAAAACCTTTACCCAAAAACCTGGAGGAATTATGGAGCTACGATGTGGCGCATACCATTGGTTTAACGCTGGAAGAAGAATATGAATTACTCACTTTGATGAATGAATTACAACGGCAGGAGTATTTAAAAAGGCATTTAGCAAAAGTGATACCGGTAGTTGCTGAAATGGAATCTTTGAAAGAAAAAATTAAGCTGAACGGTCATTTTAAAAATATTTCAGGATTCAATATTTCATAAAGAATAAATCTTTCATTTGAATTATTTTATTTTAACAAAGAACGTTTACTTTGCCAGCAAAAACCTGAAATAGTATTTTGAATACAACTACTCTTTGTTTTGATTTTGGTAATACGCTTTTAAAATGTGGTGTATTTGTAATTGACAAGTTGACCGAAGTTGTTGTGTTAGAAAATGACCAACCGGAAACGCTTAGCCAACTTTTGGATAAATACAAACCTGAACGCACCATCCTTTCTTCTGTTATAGATCATAATCCTGAAATTGAAAAGATACTGGCTGAGAAAAGTTCATTTTTAAAATTAGATGCTTCAGTAAAATTGCCTTTTACAACCCCGGTTGGCAAACCTGAAACCATCGGTGCAGACCGTCTTGCTCTTGCGGCCTTTGCCTCTTTTTTTTATAGAGATCAAAACACACTCGTAATTGCACTTGGCTCTTGTATCACTTACAACTTTATTAATAAGTACAATAGTTTCATCGGCGGAAGTATTTCGCCGGGAATGCAAATGCGTTTCAAGGCATTAAACCACTATACCGCCAAACTGCCTCTGGTAAAAGTTGACCCGATGGCTATCGGATGGAATTATCCATTAATCGGTTACGATACTACTACTAATATTCTCAGCGGTGTATTGCAGGGAATGGCATCTGAAATTGATGGAATTATTGATGCATACCAGGAAAAGTTTGAGAAATTTAACGTGCTTTTAACCGGCGGCGATACCGCCAATTTTGTAAGGCATCTTAAAAATAAGATATTTGCCGACCCCGATTTGATTCTTAAGGGCTTATATGCAATCAGTAAATACAATGAAGATATTAAAAATTAAATTCACCTGTTTAATACTGGCTGCGTTACCGCTCTTCTGCTTTGCACAGCTAAACTCGCCCTATTCAAGATATGGTGTCGGCAACCTGGTTTCGCAGGCAAATATTGCCAACCGGGCGATGGGTGGCATCTCTGCTGCATATACTGATCCTACTTCCATCAACACTGTAAATCCGGCCAGTTATAGTGATTTAATTTATTCAACTCTTGATATTGGATTAGAATACGACGGATTAAATTTAAAAAGCAAAAATCCGCTGGGTGATTTTAAATCCAATTATGGCATTATTCCTTACCTGGAATTTGGCTTCCCATTATTAAGAGGAAATAAAAAGGCGGAGAAAAATAAAGTTTCATGGGGATTGGCCTTTGGCTTAAAACCTATTTCAAATATTAGTTACAAGATTGGCAGCAGTTCGTTCTCGACTGACAGTTCACTAACAACATATCAAGGATCAGGCGGCATAAACGAAGCTTTTATAGGCACAGGAATAAGAATTAAAAACTTTAGTATCGGCATCAATACAGGTTATCTTTTTGGTGAAAAAAACTATGATACCCATTTAATATTCAACAACGATTCTTTAAATAAATACAAAACCCATTACGGATCTAATACACGATTTGGGGGAATGTTTCTTGATGCAGGAATGCAATATGTAACTAAGATGAAAAAAGGTGCCTTAACCTTTGGAGCCTATGGTACATTGCAAAAAAAATATAGCGGATCCAAAGATGATCTGCTTGAAACCTACTCTTACGATTACCAGACACAAACAGAACAGGCTATAGATACCGTTAGTTATATATCCGGGCAAAAAGGAAAAGTACAAATGCCTGCAACCTTTGGCGGAGGCATCACTTATTCGAATGAACATTTACTAATTGGCGCTGATTATGAAACTACGCAATGGAGCAATTATAAATTTTTTGGTCAAAAAGATTATGTAAAAAATAGTTGGAAGGCAAAATTCGGTCTGCAATATTTTCCTGCTGCATCTGGTTCTACAGGTTATTTTAATTATGTAAAATACAGGGCAGGTTTTTCTTTCGGACAAGATTATGTTGACATAGAAAATTCACTTCCTGTATATACGGTAAGTGTTGGGGGTTCTTTCCCTCTGAAATTAAAACACAGTTTTTATGATCATCAGTACAGCATCATGAACTTAAGCTTTGAATACGGAAACCGCGGTAACAATAGCAACAATATTACCGAAAGTGTTTACAAAGTAAGCCTCGGATTTTCTCTTAGTGATATCTGGTTCCTCAGGCAGAAATATCAATAATGCAATGATGCATTTTCTGCATGATCTATGTTTACCTTCATGCAATATTTTGTAAATGAACGATCAGAAATTCCATACTTTTTTCTTTTTTACAGCATTGGTTCTTCTAAGTTGCTTTTTTATTTCATGCGAAAATTCTTTAGAAGATATCAATAAAATTACCGCAAAAAGAATAGGTATCGATACAGCCAAGGGCGTGAAGATAATTTACAGCATCGGCGCCGAAACCAAATCGCGCATTACTGCTCCATTAATGCTTCGGCACCAGGATGCGGTGCCTTTTATAGAATTTACAAAAACCATTCATGCAGATTTTTTTGACGATAGTTTAAACGTAGAAAGCACTATGGACGCGCACTACGCAAAATATAATGAAACAGAAAGCAAAGTTTTTTTAAAAGATAGTGTGGTTGTTATCAATACAAAAGGGGATACGCTTTATTGCAATGAACTATATTGGGACCGAAAAAGAACAGGCGAAGAATTTTATACCGATAAACCCGTTCGCATACGAACCCCAACTGAAATACTTAACGGCGATGGCCTTGATGCCCCACAGGATTTTCATAACTGGCATTTAATTAATGGCAGGGGAATTGTGAGGGTAAACTCGTCAGAATTTCCGGAGTGATCTGCACTGGTAATTCTTGTTTCTTATCTTCAACCTAAAATAAATAAATAATGGAATACAGAAGTTTGGGAAAATCAGGTTTACAATTAAGTATTGTAAGTTTTGGTAGCTGGGTCAGTTTTAAAAATCAAATCGATGATAAAATTGCCGATGAATTAATGGGAATTGCTTATGATAATGGCATCAATTATTTTGATAATGCGGAAGCTTATGCCAATGGCGAAAGTGAAAAAATGATGGGACGTGTTTTAAAAATGAAAAATTGGGATAGAAGTTCGTTTACTGTTTCTTCAAAAGTTTTTTTTGGCATTCATGGAAAAGATAATAAACCTAATCAAAAAGGGCTAAGCCGCAAGCATGTAATAGAAGCCTGCCATGAAGCTTTGAAACGTTTGCAGGTTGATTACCTGGATTTATATTTTTGCCATCGCCCCGATAAAAACACACCGATTGCTGAAACCGTTTGGGCGATGAACACACTGATACAACAAGGTAAAATCTTATATTGGGGCACCAGTGAGTGGAACGGTGTTGAAATTATGGAAGCACATCGGGTGGCAAGTGAATTTAAACTCATAGGCCCCACAATGGAACAGCCACAATACAATTTATTCGAAAGAGAAAAAGTTGAAAAAGAATATTTATCCATATACGAAACCGTAGGGCTGGGAACAACCATCTGGAGCCCACTTGCATCAGGTTTGCTTACAGGAAAATATAATGATGGCATCCCTGGAGATTCGCGACTGGCGATGGAAGATATGAGCTGGCTTAAAAACAAGGTAATGGCAGATGATAAAATAGAAAAAGTAAAACAACTCGCTCTGCTTGCAAAAGAAATGAACGTTTCTACAGCTGCCTTATCCATTGCCTGGTGCATAAAAAATCCTCATGTAACAACCGCAATTTTAGGCGCTACCAAAAAAGAACAGTTACATGATAATTTAAAAGCCGTAGAAGTAATGGAAAAAATTACTCCTGAAATAATGGAAAAGATAGAAAACTTTATGCAGAATAAACCTGTGTTACCGGAATTTTAAAACAAATATTTTTAATCAACAAAAACAAATAAAAGATGAGTAAATATGCAAACGCCGAATGGCAAGGAACAGGAAAAGAGGGCAGAGGAACGTTAACAACAGAAACGAAATACCTTAACAACGCCCCTTTTACTTCTGCCTCCAGGTTTGGAGAAGCAAAAGACGGCACCAATCCCGAGGAATTGATAGCTGCCGCACATGCGGGATGTTTTTCTATGAAATTAAGTTACGTTTTAAATGAAGCCGGTTTTACTGCAGATAAGATCGAAACCAAATGTGAGATCACATTAGCCAATGGCGCTATTTCCAAATCGCACCTTACGCTAAATGCAAAAGTACCGGGCATCACTAAGGATAAATTTGATGAATGCGCTAAAAACGCAAAAGAAAATTGTCCTATTTCAAAATCTTTAAATACAAATATTGATATTTCAATGGATGCCACTTTAAGTGAATAAAATTTTTGTTTAAAAGATACAAATCCGGCTGCTCATAAATCGTGGCCGGATTTTTTTATATTGATGTTTTTGGGTTCACTTTTCGCCTTCGGTGAAAACAGTAAACCAACAAATAATAATGATTTTTATTTAGAGTTTTTGCGTCTTTTCTCTTTTGCGACTCTGCATGTGATTACCATTCACCCCAAACAATTAGGATTTTTTTTCACACATCCCTTATATTGCATTATATTTTTTAATTATTGCTTATGTCAATACTTACTGTAGAAAATCTTTCCAAATCTTACGGACGATTACAGGCATTGAAAAATGTAAGTTTTTCTGTACCTGAAGGAACCGTTTTTGGAATTCTCGGGCCAAACGGAAGTGGCAAAACCACTACGCTGGGAACCATCACCGATATTTTAAAACCCACTTCAGGAACGTACAAACTTTTTGGTGAACCTAGCTCTGCAGCCAGCCGCAGAAAAATCGGAACCTTGTTGGAAACACCGAATTTTTATCACTATTTATCCGGCATAAAAAACCTTGAAATAGCAGCAGAAATAAAACAACATGGCAAAGAAGATATTGACCGTGTTTTGGATATGGTAGATCTTACGAAAAGAAAAGATTCAAAGTTTAGCACGTATTCTTTAGGTATGAAACAGCGGTTGGCAATAGCTTCGTGCCTGCTGGGAAGCCCGTCCGTATTGATATTTGACGAACCTACCAATGGCCTTGATCCTGTTGGCATCGCTGAAATAAGAGAGTTGATGAAAAAATTGTATCGCGAAGGAAAAACCATCATCATGGCAAGCCATCTTTTGGATGAAGTTGAAAAAGTGTGTACGGATGTGGCGATTTTAAAACGTGGAGAATTAATTATTTCAGGAAAAGTGAATGAGATCTTATCAAAAGAAGATATGGTAGAAGTAGCGGCAAAAGATCATGCAAAATTGTTGCAGGTTCTCAAAGAAATGCCTGAAAAAACAAAAGTTATTGATGAAGATAATTTAGCAAAAGTTTTCTTTCCTGTAGGCAAAGCCAACCTTTCGGCAGTAAACAGTTATTGTTTTAATAACGGCGTTGTACTCAATCACCTTACATTAAAAAAACAAAGCCTGGAAGCAAGGTTTTTTGAACTGACCAATAATTAATACTTATGTTACATCTGCTAAAAATTGAATGGCTTAAAGTAAAAAACTACAAAGCCTTCTGGATATTTATCATTCTTTATTTGTTCGCCATTCTCGGCATCAATTACATTGGGTATTATATAAATGAAGTAACTGTTGAAAGCATGCCAGCCAGCCAGGTGATACTTGGAACACCTTACGCCTTTCCGAAAGTGTGGCAAACAGTGGGGTTCATGAGTAGCTGGCTTTTGTATTTTCCAGGAATACTTTTTATCATGCTGCTCACCAATGAATTTAATTTTAAAACACACCGCCAGAATATTATTGATGGCTGGACAAGAAAAGATTTTGTTACCGTAAAATTTGTTTTCGCGCTTTTGTTTTCATTGGCGGCAACTATTTTTAATTTTTTAGTAGCGTTATTATTCGGAATGATCACAACCGGTTCTCATTTCTCTTTTTCAGGAATTGAAAACGTTGGATACATTTTTATTCAAACGTATGCCTACATTACATTTGCCATGTTCCTGGCTATTATTTTCAGGAGAAGCGGCGCTGCTATTGCTGTGTTTTTTTTATACGGATTGATTTTTGAATGGCTCATTACTCTTTTAATCAATTTAAAATTCAACCTGAGCCCCATAGGATATTTTTTACCACTGCAAGTAACCGACGTAATGCTTCCAATACCATTTGGTAACAAAGTAATTTATAAAGATGCACCTGATGTCTGGATCATGGTATTGGCGAGTGTTATTTATATTGCCGGCTATTATTTCTTTGCTTTGAAGAAATTTACTTCCGAAGATTTGTAGATAGTAAAACCACAAATAATTCAGATTCTTATTTTGAAGGATTGGCCACCAATTCATCGATTGCTGATTCAATGGAAGGATACAAAAAAGTAAATCCTGTGGCTTTTATTTTTTTATCACTTATGGTAGCGCTTTTTAAAATTTCAATACTCCGTTTTCCAAACACCAGTTTTAAAATAAATGCCGGTACATAAACCGGGATAAAAAATTTATTACGCATTCTTTTGCCTAACATTAAAATCAAATCTTTTTGAGTCCTAGGTTCAGGCGCTACAGCATTATAACTTCCATGCAAATAGGTGCTTTCAATTGCTTCAGCATATATGCGGCAAAGATCATCAATATGAATCCAGCTTACCACCTGTTTCCCGTTTCCTAAAATCGTTGCAATTCCAAAATTTAAAGGCATTTTATATTCTTTAAATGCGCCGCCTTCATTGGTCAATACAATTCCCGTCCTCAATTTTACCAGGCGGATGCCAAGCCCTGTAATCGGCTCTGTACTTGCTTCCCACGAGACACATGTTTCGCCCAAAAAATCTTTAGAAGGAAGATCTGTTTCAATAAATCCTTCTTTTCTTTTCTGATTTTTTGGGTCTTCTCCATACCAACCAATTGCTGATGCGGAAATTAAAGTTTTTACATGATTTTCATTTTCTTTTAAACAACTAATGATCAGTTCAGCACTTTTTGTGCGGCTGTCAACGATCAGTTTTTTATACTCAGTTGTCCATTTTTTATCCATTACACCGGCACCGGCAAGATGAATAATATGATCTGCCTTTTTCACAACTTCTGCATCAATAACTTTATCCTTTACACTCCAGTAACTATAGGAGATTTTAGGATTCTCAGAAGATTTGTTTTTTTTCCTCGTTAAAATAATAACATCAAATCCTCTTTCTGCTAAATGAGCAGTAAGATGCGAACCTATCAATCCTGTACCACCGGAAATTAAAACAACAGGCATAATTTTTTTAGTAAATTAGATTATCAAATTTAGAGGTTTTGAACCTTACACAATTTTATAAATTAAACATTATTGTTGTTTTAGACGAAAGAATTTTAAACCGGCTTGATAAAGCCCTTGTTAAAAAATAATAATGCAGAGAAAATTCTTAATAAAAGATTGGCATTTGTATCCTACTTATTTTTCATAAATTAGTATAGTTTTATAAAAACTATTTCGATAACAACAGCCACAGACAACACAGAAAAATAAAGACAGTTTATGAAAAACCTTTTTCTATTTTTTATATTAATCACTTTTTATTCTACCTCTTTTTCACAACAGATCACCTATTCGCAGCCGGAATCGCAAGATTCGCGGGAGCTTAACTTTGAGATCATCGGAAAAATTCAGGATAATTTTCTGATCTATAAAAACATCAGGAATAATTATGCTATTTGCTCCTATGATAATTCAATGAAATTATTAAACCGGGTTGAACTTCGTTTTATGCCGGATAATACTTTAAATGTGGATTTTGTAACCTATCCTGATTTTTCCTGGCTTATTTATCAATATCAAAAAAGAAGCATTATTCACTGCATGGCAGTAAAAATAAATGAAGATGGAAAATTATTAACTGACCCGATCGAGCTCGATACCACTCACATCAATTTCTTTGCTGATAATAAAATTTACAGCACCATCAACAGTGAAAACAAGTCGAAGATCATGATTTACAAGATCCAGAAAAAAAACGGAAATTTTAATTTTACTACTTTGTTATTTAATGATAGTTTACAACTAATACATAAATCCAGGATACCAACTAATTTTGACGACAGGAAAGATCTTTTCAGCGACTTTTATGTTGACAATGAAGGAAATTTTGTTTTTACAAAAGGGAATAAATCAACTACCAAAGACTTTATTGAAGACCTCGCCCTAATTACCAAAAAACCTGAGGAAGACAATTTTATTTCAAATTCTTTAAATCTTTCAGGAAATTATCTTGATGCAATAAAGTTGAAAATTGATAATGTAAACAAGCATTACATTATCAACTCTTTGTATTATGAAAAAAAGCATGGAAACGTTGAAGGAATTTATACGGCCGTTTGGGATATCAATAATAATAATATTATCACCCAGGTATTTCAAAATCTTGGCGATTCTGTCCGGTCAGTTGCTAAATCGAATGGGAATAATAAATTGGCTTTAAACAATTATTTCATCCGGGATGTTGTATTGAAAAAAGATGGTGGCTTTATTTTAACTGCCGAAGATTTTTATTCGCAATCGCGCTACAATCCTTGGAATCGTTATGATTACTTATATGGTTACCCTTCATTTTCTCCCTACAATTATTATATGTATTCTCCTTATTCTTCCTACGGTTTCTATGGACGATCTCCTTATTATAATTCGCAAGGACAAAACCGGTATTATTACAACAACATCCTTGTGCTTGATATGGATAAAACCGGTAAAACTGATTGGGCAACGGTTATAAACAAAACCCAATATGACGATCAAACTGATAACTTCCTTTCATACGTGATCATGCTTACAGGAGGACAAATGCATTTTCTTTTCAATTCAATTGAGAGACGGTCCTATCTTTTGGTTGATCACAGTGTTTCAGGTTCGGGAAAACTTACCGTCAACCCACCCTTTAAAACACTTGACCAGGGTTACCAATTTATGCCACGTTACGGCAAACAGGTAAGCGCATCACAAATAATTATTCCTTGTTTTTACCGTAATTATATTTCCTTCGCTAAAATTGAATTCCCATATTAAAAGGAAGGACTGCCTTTTCTATGGGAAACAATTTTAATTTTTTATTTTTGTTTTTCAATTAACTATTTAATGTGACAGGAATTTTCAGGACCAATAATCCACTTAATACTTTCCTGCTTCTTGTGTATGGCATACTCTTAAAATTTGCATGGCTGCTTCATCCACAAATTCCCGTAATTCATAAATCTTACGGATTTTTGTTTAATAACTTCATTGAAGCGATCAAACCTTATTTTGACACCTTTCCAAAGGCGTATTTCCTGGTTGCGTATTTATTAATTTTTTTGCAGGCTGTTACTTTCAACCAGGTCATCATAAGCAGGCGGATGATGCAAAAGCCGAATTATTTACCGGCGATGAGCTATCTTTTAATTACCTCTTTTTTCCCGGAATGGAACGTATTAAGCGCCCCTTTAATCATCAGTTCTATTTTCATTTGGATATGGTCTAAGATGAGCAATCTTAATAACAATCATCATCCAAAAGCAACGTTGTTCAATGTAGGAATAGCAATAGGATTTGCTTCCTTTTTTTATTTGCCTTCCTTCGTATTTGCCTTATTTGTAATTCTTTCTCTTATCATTACAAGGCCGCCAAAAGTGGCAGAATGGCTCGTTACTTTTATAGGAATTATTACTCCATGGTATTTTTTATTTGCATGGCTTTTTTTAACCAATAAACTCTATTCATTCCATTTCTTTGGTTTCGGTATTTCACAGCCAACATATAATATAATTCATAGTGAATGGACCGGAATTATTATTATAGGATTGATGATTTTCATAGGTATATTTTTTGTTCAATCTTTTATGACCAAACAAGTTTTGCAGGTAAGAAAAAACTGGGTTCAAATAATTTTGTATTTACTCATTTGTATCGGTATTCCTTTTATCATTATCAGTCACAGTATTGGTTATTGGATGCTTGCGCTGATTCCCGCTTCTGCGTTTATAGGATGCGCCTTTTATTATCCGCGAATAAGATGGATTCCGATGGTATTACAATGGCTAATGGTTGGTTTTGTACTTTATATGCAGTATTTCAAAAAATAAAGAAGCGGAATGTTTAATTTTGCATTCAAAATAAAATATAGAAGATGAAATTTGGTGTGGTAATTTTTCCAGGATCTAATTGCGACAGGGATATGATCGATGCACTTCAAAATGATTTAGGTCAGGAAGTGATTTCGTTGTGGCACAAAGACAAAGATCTTTCAAGGTTTAATACTTCAGATTGTATAGTACTTCCCGGAGGATTTAGCTTTGGTGATTACTTGAGATGCGGCGCCATTGCCCGTTTTAGCCCGATGATGCAAAGTGTAATTGAATTCGCCAATAAAGGTGGAAAAGTATTTGGCGTTTGTAATGGTTTTCAGATTCTGTGCGAAAGTGGCTTGCTCCCGGGAGTCTTGCTACAGAATTCTCAAATGAAATTTACCTGCAAAAACACTTACATCAAAAATGATATTACCAATGAAGTTTTAAAAATTCCTGTGGCTCATGGTGAAGGAAGGTTCTTTGTAAAAGAAAAGGAGCTTGATGAAATTGAAATAAATAACCAGGTACTTTACAGTTATTGCAATGAAAAAGGCGAGATTCATATCGACCATTCTCCCAATGGTTCAATACACAGTATCGCGGGAATTACCAATAAAGAAAGAAATGTTTTTGGAATGATGCCACATCCTGAAAGAGCCTCCAGCCCTATGCTTGGCAATACTGATGGTAAAAAAGTATTTAAGGAATTGTTCTCGATCAATTAATC
>JBBQWJ010000096.1:0-11289 GCA_038210685.1 Chitinophagales bacterium
ATATCTTTCGCAGCATTAAAAACACTTAAAATATTCAATACATCCCTCTCATTAGTAGTTTCATCAATAGAAATGGTAACCAGGTTATCAGAGGAAAAATGAAAATTCATTTCATGTTTTTGTGAAATTTCATTTAATTTTTCGTGGTTATTTATTTTAATGGTAATGGTGTCAAAATAATTTAGGTTTACCAGCTCATAGCCACTTTCTTCAAGATCTTCTGCAAGAGATGAAGTCAATAAAGTAATTCTTTCAGCAATATTTTTTAAACCTTTTGGGCCGTGATAAACCGCATACATTGCGGCCATATTTGCCAATAAAGCCTGGGCCGTACAAATATTTGAAGTAGCTTTTTCACGTCGGATATGTTGCTCTCTTGTTTGCAACGCCATCCTTAGCGCGCGATTATTTTGCGCATCTACACTCACGCCTATTATTCTTCCGGGAATGTTTCTTTTAAATTGATCTTTTGTTGCAAAAAAAGCCGCATGTGGGCCGCCAAATCCCATCGGCACACCGAAGCGTTGTGAAGAACCAATCGCAACGTCAGCGCCCAGTTCGCCGGGAGGAGTAAGTAAAGTTAAGGCCAACAGGTCTGTTGCCATAATCACCTGCGCATTTACGCCGTGCATCAATTCAATAAAACTTCTGTGGTCTTCAATACTTCCTTCGCTGTTGGGGTATTGAACGATCGCACCGAAATAGGTTTCATCAGGTTGAGCAGTTTTATAATCTCCAAAAACTAATTCAATTCCTACAGGTTTTGCCCTTGTAATTATTACTTCTTTTGTCTGCTCAAATATTTTTTCATCCACAAAAAATTTGCCTGCTGTTATGTGATCGTGATCTTTATTTTTAAAGTTAAAAAGCATTGCCATTGCTTCTGCGGCTGCAGTTCCTTCATCGAGCAAACTTGCATTGGCTATCGGTAAAGCCGTAAGGTCACTAACCATTGTTTGAAAATTTAATAGACTTTCCAAACGTCCCTGCGCAATTTCTGCCTGGTAAGGAGTGTATTGTGTGTACCATCCCGGATTTTCAAAAAGATTTCTTAAAATTACTGAAGGTGTAATCGTATCATAATATCCCTGCCCGATGTATGATTTAAAAACCTTATTCTTATCTGCGATCTTTTTCAGTTCACTCAAATATTCAAACTCGCTCATTGGCTCGCCGATATCCAGTTTGTTTTGAAGCCTGATGCCTTTGGGAATAGTTTTATCAATAAGCTCATCTAATGTGCCAACACCAATATTAGCAAGCATTTCAGCAGTTTCGTTTTCATCAGGGCCGATGTGTCTTGCAGCAAATTCAGCGGATTGTTTTTCAAACAGATTCATAAAAAAATATTGCTTTTTATTTTCATAGTAAACCTACAAATAAGTATAATTTTTATTTACCCTGAAAATGACGGCGCAAAGTTACAATTGAAAGTGTTATCAAAAGTTGTGTAAGCCAGAATAAGGTATTTTAATGAGGTAAATTTTAGATAATGAACTTTGAAATGCTTTATGACCAGGAGAAATTTCAAGCATAATTTTGCTATCTTTATTAGAGCAATTATTAAAAATGTATACAACATATCATTTAACATCTGCCCAGGAAATAAATTCTGAACTTTTGGAAGCTATTAAGGCAATTTATAAATCAAAACCAATCACCATTATCGTGCAGGAGGATGAAGATAATGCTGAATTGAGTGCAGAAGTTAAAGATTTGCTTAACCAGCGATTGGCTGAAGATGAGGAGACATACTTTTCTGGTGAATACTCATTAAATCAGATCAGAAAAAAATATGGCTTATAAGATTATCATTTCACCTCGTGCTCAAAAAGAGATTGAAGAAGTCATTGACTATTATTTATTGTATAGCAAAAACGCGCCAAAAATATTCGTAACTAATCTTGAAAATGCCTATCAAACGTTAGAAAAATTTCCATTCTTTAAGCTTCGATATAAAAATATCAGGGCATTGAAAATTAAAAAATTCCCTTATTCCCTTTATTTTATAATTGTTGAAGAACCTAAAATTGTCAGAATACTTTCCTGCTTTCACCATAAATTAAACCCTGGCAAAAGACCATCATAAACACTTAGATTTTTGTAATCCTCCGAAAAAAGTTTAAAAGTCTTTATGCGATTAACAAGTTTCACCCAAAATGTATCTTTACCAAATGAAAGAAGATTTTTTGCAAAATTGGGAGAAGAAATCCGCCGAAAAGCAAAAGAAATATGCAAATTTTTTAAAACGTGCTGATAAGAACAAAGTGTTGAAACAATTGCCCGCATTAAATGAAGAAGCTTTCGAAAAGATTGATTGTTTAAAGTGCGCCAACTGTTGCAGAAATTTTTCGCCACGCTTTAAAACGCCTGATATCAAGCGGATATCGAAACATTTAAAAATGAAAGAAGGCGCCTTCATTGAAACGTACCTCCGTGTGGATGAAGATGGCGATTTTGTAACTAAAAGTTCTCCATGCCCCTTTCTTGGTGAGGATAATTATTGCGGAATTTATGAAAACCGCCCTTCCGATTGCCATCGCTTTCCTTATACAGATGAAGATGTTTTCATTAAAAGGCCCGCGATCACTTTAAAAAATTCTACTTTTTGCCCGATCGTTTATTACGTACTTGAAAAGCTGGAGGCCTCCCCAAACCCCTCCAAAGGAGCGACTTAAATAAAAATCAGTAATATTTGTTGGTTTGCTGAAAGTGGCTATGACTTAATTTTCATATTTTCACATTTTCACATTTCTAAATTGAATTCCATGTCAATTGAAATAAATAAAGATTCTATTGCCGAAAGATTTATGCGCTACGTGAAGGTGGATACGCAAAGCAATCCAAAAAGCGGAACACATCCGTCAACTGAAAAACAGAAAAATTTAAGTAAAATTTTGGTTGATGATTTAATGCAAATCGGAATTACGGATGCGCAAATGGATGAGTATGGCTACGTTTATGCCACTATTCCTTCCAATTCAAAAAAAAACAATGTGCCGGTAATTTGTTTTTGCAGCCATGTAGATACTGCCCCGGATTGCAGTGGCACCAACGTAAAGCCAATCCTTCATAAAAATTACCAGGAAGAAGATATTGCGCTTCCTGACGATCCTTCGCAGGTATTATCCACCATTACGTTTCCATATTTAAAAAACCATATCGGTAGTGATATTATTACGGCAAGCGGAAATACATTGCTTGGTGCCGATGATAAAAGTGGTGTTGCGGCGATTGTGGAAGCGGCAAAATATTTAGTTGAAAATCCTTCTTTAAAACATGGTGAAATAAAAATATTATTTACACCTGATGAAGAAATAGGACAGGGAACCCAAAAAGTGGATATTAAAAAATTGGACGCCCGGTTTGGGTATACCCTGGATGGCGGAGAAGCAGGAAGCCTCGAAGACGAAACCTTCAGTGCCGATTCTGCGAAGATCATTATTAATGGAGTCATTTCTCATCCCGGATACGGAAAAAATAAACTCGTTAATGCACTAAAGATCGCTGGTGAAATTTTGCATGCCTTACCGCAGAATGAATGGTCGCCTGAAACCACAGAGAAAAAAGAAGGATTTGTTCACCCTGTGCATTTTGAAGGGATAGCCGAGAGGGCTACATTGGAATTTATCATTCGTGATTTTGATGATGTAAAATTGAAGGAATCTGGAGAAAGATTAAAAGCGATCGCCGAAGAGGTAGCCAATCATTATCACGGTGCTTCTATAGAATTTCACCTTGAAGAGCAGTACCGAAATATGAAGAAGATTCTTGATGAAAATTCTCTGGTAGCGGCTTATGCTGCTGAAGCGATAAAGCGTGCAGGGCTTAAAGTAAAAACCGAAAGTATCCGCGGTGGTACAGATGGAAGCAAACTTAGTTACATGGGATTGCCATGCCCCAATATTTTTACAGGCATGCAGGGAATTCATTCAAAGCTTGAATGGATAGGCGTAAATGATATGGCCAAAGCTGCGGAAACGATCGTTCATTTATCAATGATTTGGGAAGAGAAAACCGAAGCTTGAAAAAAATAAAATTAATTCATGCCCTATTTTAAACAAGATAAACCGTTTATTGTTCCAACAACAGATGGAAAATTAATTGAAGAACATTTTGGAAACGCTTCAATAAAAACCGGTGAATTAAGTATTGCGCACATGATAGCGCCTTCCGGTTGGAGCGAGCCTTTTCAAAATCCTGAGTTTGATGAATATACTTTAGTAAGCCGCGGAAAAAAATTGTTTGATGTAGATGGAGAAAAAATAGTGGTGAATGCCGGTGAAAGTATTTTGGTAAAAAAAGGGAGCAGGGTTCAATATTCTAATCCTTTTGAAGAGCCTTGTGAATATTGGAGTGTATGCATTCCTGCGTTCTCGATCGATAAGGTACATCGCGAATAACGTCGTTAACAAATTAGTTAAAGTTTGCAATAAGATTTTATTCATCTTACAATTATGAAATTACTTTTTACATTTGTTACTAAACCAATTTAAATGGATTTATTTTTTCTCCAGATTGATTCAACAGCAATAACCCATACTGCGCCCCAAACGCAAAATTTGTGGGAAACTCTTGAAAGAGGTGGTGTCCTGATGATACCGTTAGGTGTTCTTTTTCTGGCGGCTGTTTATTTCTTTTTTGAAAGATTAATTGCCATCAGAAGAGGGGCAAAAATTGATGATAACTTTATGCGTATTATACGCGATCATATCGTAACAGGGAATGTTACTGCAGCAAGAAGCTTCTCCAAAAATAATGAGAACCCTGTAGCCAGGATCATTGATAAAGGAATTCAAAGAATTGGTAAACCTATTGATGCGATTGAAAAAAGTATGGATAATGTAGGTGCGTTGGAATTGTATAAATTAGAAAAAAATCTTTCTATCATTTCTATTGTAGCCCGCATTGCGCCTTTATTTGGATTTCTTGGAACAATTATAGGTATGCTTGCATTGTTCAAAGGTATTGCTGCAAGCACTGAGTATACAGCCAATACGATCGCTGATGGTATTTATATAAAAATGATCACCTCTGCTACTGGTTTGATCATAGGAATATTAGCGTATGTAGCTCACAGTTACCTTGTTACACAGATTCACAGAATTGAAAATAAAATGGAAATTGCCAGCGCCGAATTTGTTGATATTTTGCAGGAGCCAACCCATTAATAAATTCACAACTCAGTATTAAGAAATCAATTAAATGAGCATCAGGAGAAAATTTAGAGACGATGATACAGAGCTGGATACTGGTCCACTGAATGATATTCTTTTCATTCTTATGTTTTTCTTTTTGATCATTTCCACAATGGCCAATCCTAATGTGATTAAGATGAACAATCCACGTGCGAGCAGCGATACTAAAGCCAAGCAAAGTGTGATTGTGAGTATCAATAAAAATAAGCAGGTTTATATAGGGCAGGATGAAATTCCTTTTGATTCGCTGGAACCCATGCTAAGAGCCAGGTTGCCTATAGTCGATTCTCTTACGAAACCCGCGGTGGTTATTAATGCAGATTCGTTGGTTAGCTGGGGCGATATTGTAAAAATTATGGAAGTGGCAAAAAAATTAGGCGCAACCACTTCCGCTTCTGTAAAAAAATAGCATTTTAAAAAGCTTTTACCATTCTATCATTGCCGTAAATATCTTTTTTTATTTGACATGTAAACCCGGCATTTTCAAAAATTGTTTGTACGTCTACTGCATATTCTTCATGCACTTCCACATAAATCTTTCCCTGGTTTTTTAAATGTGTCTTTGCAAACTCTGCAATCTTATTATAAAAAACAAAAGGATCATTATTTTCTACAAACAGCGCCATTGCCGGTTCAAATTCCACAACATTTTTAGCCATTAATTCCTTTTCTTTTATTGGGATGTAAGGCGGATTGCTTACAATAATTTCGTATTTCTTTAATGATTGCCATTTGTGTACATTTAAAAAATCAAGCTGAAGGAAATCAACATCTGCATTTAACTCCAACGAATTTTTTTTTGCCACCTGCAATGCTTTTGCACTTGAATCTATAGCTGTAATATTTGCATTCTTTAATTCTTTTTTTAGTGAAATGGCAATACACCCACTTCCTGTTCCAATATCTACAATATTTGCCTGCCTGCCGGTAGGCAAGGTTGGTTTACTGTTGTCGTTTTTTTTATTCGCATCGTTTATAATCCACTCAACCAATTCTTCAGTTTCAGGCCGTGGAATTAATACGTTTTCATTCACAAGAAATTTCATTTTATAAAACCACGCTTCCTGCAATACATATTGCACAGGCTTATGTTGAAGCAGTTCTTGTAAATAATTTTGTAATTCAGTAGAATAAATTTCCTCGAGTTCGTGGTTTCGGTTCAATCTTCTATCTAATTTTTTTAAACCTGTTACTTTTTCAAAAACCCAATCGGCAATATTATTTGCTTCGCGATCCTCATAAATGGTTTTTAGACTGGTTACAAAATCAATATTCGCCTTCTCTGTTGTCATTAGCACAAACTTAATTATTTTGTGAAGCAATAAATTTTAAATTAATTGATTTGAACACGGATGAAAAATACATGAGCCGCTGCCTTCAACTGGCAAGGTTGGCTGCCGGAAGTGTGGCACCTAATCCAATGGTGGGAGCAGTGTTGGTTTACGATGATATTATAATTGGTGAAGGGTATCATAAAAAATATGGTGAAGCGCATGCAGAAGTAAATTGCATAAACAGCGTCAAGGAAGAAAATAAATTATTAATTGAAAAAAGTACGATGTACGTTTCGCTTGAGCCTTGTTCGCATTTTGGGAAAACGCCTCCCTGTTCCAATTTGATCATTCAGCAAAAAATAAAAAAAGTGGTAATTGGCTGCCGTGATATTTATGAAGAAGTAGATGGAAAAGGAATTGAAGCGCTTCGAAACGCCGGCGTGGAAGTCGTTACAGGGGTTTTGGAAAATGAAAGCAAAAATCTGAATAAGAGATTTTTTACTTTTCATACCCAAAAACGGCCTTATATTATTTTAAAATGGGCGCAAAGTGCTAATGGAAAGATTGGATCGAAAAACAATGAAAGAATTTTAATCAGCAATGATTATAGCAATCGTCTTGTTCACAAATGGCGTAATGAGGAAGCTGCTATTTTAGTGGGGAAAAAGACGGCGTTAAAAGATGATCCCTCATTGACAACAAGATTATGGAAGGGTAAAAATCCTGTAAGAATTGTTATTGATTCAAATCTTGAATTACCTGCGTCTTCAAAAGTTTTTAATGCCGAAGCAAAAACGATCGTTTATAATTTGACGAAGAATTCTTCAGAAAAAAATATTGAATACATTAAGATTCAAGAGGTGAATTTTTTGGCAGGGATGCTTTCATCACTTTATGAAAATGAAATTCAAAGTTTGTTGGTTGAAGGAGGAGCCAAAACATTGCAATCTTTTATTGATCAAAATTTATGGGATGGAGCGCGAGTAATAACTAACCACGAAATGATCATTGAAGAAGGAATAAATGCGCCTCAAATGAAAAGTTTCAATCTGGAACATCAGGAAACCTGGTTTTCAGATACAATCGATTATTTCAGCAGAAAATAAAAATTGATAAACTTTGTTTGTTTACTGTGTTTGCTGGCTCAGAAGTAATATTTCTTCTTAAAAAAGAAAATGAACTTTTTGTAAATTTGCAGCAATGAAGTGAATATATTTATGTTCACTTTTTTTATCATTTTAATAAATTTAATTACTCAATATTATGTTTGACTCTTTAAGCGACCACCTGGATTCCGCGTTTAAGAACTTAAAAGGGCAGGGAAGAATTACAGAACTCAATATTGCTTCTACCATAAAAGATATTCGCCGTGCCTTAGTTGATGCGGATGTTAACTATAAAATTGCCAAGGAATTTACCGATTCGATCAAGGAAAAAGCTACGGGTGAAAAAGTACTTAATGCTGTCAGCCCCGGACAGTTGATGATTAAGATCGTGAAAGACGAACTAACCGATTTAATGGGCGGCGTTGAAACGGATCTTGATCTGAGTGGCAATCCCGCTATTATTTTGATTGCCGGTTTACAAGGTAGTGGAAAAACAACTTTCAGCGGAAAGCTTGCTAATTATTTAAAGACAAAAAAGGGAAAATCGCCTTTGTTGGTTGCAGGCGACGTTTACCGCCCAGCGGCTATTGAACAGTTAAAAGTTCTGGGTTCGCAAATAAATGTTGATGTATATAGCGAACCTGAAAATAAAAATGTAGTTGAAATTGCTCAAAACGCACTAAAAGAGGCGAAAACAAAGAATAAGAATGTTGTTATTATAGATACTGCCGGTCGTCTTGCCATTGATGAAATAATGATGACGGAGGTCGCCAATATCAAAAATGCTTTAAACCCGAAAGAGATTTTATTTGTTGTGGATAGCATGACCGGCCAGGATGCTGTGAACACTGCTGCTGCATTTAACCAACGACTAAATTATACTGGCGTTGTTCTTACCAAACTAGATGGTGATACACGCGGTGGTGCTGCTATTTCTATAAAATACACGGTAAATAAGCCGATCAAATTTGTAAGCAGCGGCGAAAAACTGGATACGCTGGATGTTTTTTATCCTGAGCGTATGGCGCAAAGGATTTTAGGGATGGGTGATATTGTGAGTTTGGTGGAAAAAGCGCAGGAGCAATTTGATGAGGCACAAGCGGCAAAACTCGAGAAGAAGATAAGGAAAAATCAATTTGATTTTGAAGATTTTAAAACCCAGTTGCAGCAAATTAAGAAAATGGGAAACCTTAAAGATTTGATGGGGATGATCCCGGGCGTGGGCAAACAAATAAAAGATATTGACATCAATGATGATGCTTTTAAAGGAATTGAAGCAATAATCAATTCAATGACATTGGTAGAACGGCGCAATCCGGATGTAATCAATCCGAGCCGTAAACAAAGAATTGCCAAAGGAAGCGGAAAAGATATTGCAGAGGTAAACCAGTTTTTAAAGCAATTTGACCAGATGAAAAACATGATGAAAATGATGAACAAAATGCCGATGGGCAAACTGGCAGGCCTGGGCAAAAGGTAAAATTTGTGGAAAATCTATAAAAAAATAACGATATATTAAGAAATTGTAATTTTTTTAGAAAAGAAGCATTATCTTTTGTAATTTTAATACACACAGCGTATCTTCGCTGTCCTTTTAGAAACCCTATTTATTCACAACCCAAAAAAATTTCTATTTTTTATGGCTGTAAAAATGAGATTGCAACGACATGGCTCAAAGAAGAGACCATTTTACTTTATCGTAGTTGCAGATTCCCGTAGCCCACGCGATGGCAAATTTATTCAGAAACTCGGTTCTTACAATCCTTTGACAATTCCTGCAACAATACAGGTTGATCGTCAAAAGGCATTGGAATGGCTGCACAAGGGTGCACAGCCAACCGATACCGTTCGTCGGATTTTAAGTTTTAAAGGTGTATTATACCTAAAGCATTTGCTTCGTGGTGTATCACTCGGCTTATTTGATGAAGCGGCTGCTATGGAAAAATTTACCAAATGGAGCAGTGAGCACGATACTGAATTTGCAAAAAGACAGGAGAATCATAAGAAAGCAAGAGCTGCAAGCCGGCCTGCATTTGTAAGGAAAGCAGAGCCTAAAGCTGCTGCAGAAAAAGCGGTTGCTTCAGAATCATCTGATGAAGAAGCTCCAAAAGCTGAAACTCCAGGCGAATAATCTGTAAGTAAAAATAAAAAAGCTTTAAAAAGCTGCCTCCTAAAGAGGTGGCTTTTTTTTATTTAAAAAAGACTTAGCTACTAAGATTTGAAATGATTCCTTAAATAATAGGTAAATAAATAGTATGGTAAAGTTTAATTCATAAACGGCATTAATGTTGTATAAATGATTATCACATATTCTTAAAACATTAAAATACTTATTTATGAAAACTTCGAAAATATTTCTTTTTTTACTATCATTATCGATCTTGTCCTTTTCCTTTACTCCGGCAAAAAGTCAGGATAAACCAAAAGATCAGGAAAAGATAGATGCAAGCATTAAAGTTTTGCAGGATTTTGGCCAAATGAAGGATAAAATTCCAAAAGAACTTATGGAAATGACCCAGGGAATTATTGTGGTTCCGAAATTGATTAATGCAGGATTTGTAGTAGGCGGCAAAAGAGGAAGAGGAATCGCGATGGTAAAATTGGAAGATGGTACATGGAGTAATCCTGTATTTGTAACTATTACCGGTGGAAGTGTAGGGTTTCAGGCCGGCATACAATCCATTGACCTGGTGCTGATCTTCAAAAACCGGGAGACCCTACAAAATATTGACCAAACAAGTTTTACACTTGGTGGCGATGTGTCGGTTACTGCCGGTCCCCTTGGGAGAAACTCAACTGCAAGTACCGATGGCAAACTTGAGGCGGAAGTTTATTCTTATTCAAGAAGTAAAGGGCTTTTTGCAGGCATCAGTTTAGGGGGCTCCGTTATTGCTATAAATGAAGACGCCAACAACGCTTTTTATGGCGAAAACGAGAGCGCAAAAACTATATTTTCAAATACTACAAGCACATCTGATGCTGTTCAACAACTGAAGGATGTGCTGAAGGAAATGTATCAGTAAAACAAATAGATCAAGTAAAACAAATGGATCAGTAAAATAAAACTCGGCAATATTTGCCTGCTACCGTCAGGCAGGTTGGTTAGCTGTGGAAAAGATATTTTCTGCAGCTTTATTAGGATAGAAATTTGGGTTATTTATTTGTTACTATTAAGAACAATTGAGCTTATTCCTCATCATTCTTTTTTCGCTACAAATTAAATCCTGCCAGGTAAAAAAAACAAATACTCCAACAATCCCATTCTCTTGAAAAATAAATTTTAAACGGGCCATGAATTTCTTTACGCCGGCCATCGCGAAAAATTAAATCATAGTTAATAACACCCTCGCTGAAACCCAATCCGGTTGGTTTCCCTTCCGATTCATTTAATTCAAAATCAATTTTTTCGATAGTAAAAGAAGTATTTTCAAAACGGGGAACAGCTTCATATAATGACTGAAATCTTTTAATTAATTCTTCAAGTGAAACTATATTTCCACCTGGTTCTAAAAATTGATTATTGATATAATGTATATTTTCATCAAGATTGCGTTCTAAAAAATCATTCAGAAAAAGATGGGTCAAATCATTTATTTCCAGTTCATGATCAGGGTGAAATTCTTCGTAAAGAAAATAGGTTGACATGCCTTTTACCGGCACAAAAGAGGTTGTATGTTCAAACAATTCTTTGGTAATAAACTTATATTTAAA
>JBBQWJ010000097.1:0-11232 GCA_038210685.1 Chitinophagales bacterium
ACGATTTAGAAAATTACACACATTTTATTAATTAAGAATCATTTTTCTTTACACAGAAAAAAAGTATGATAACAGTTGTGTTACTTCAAACAGTAAAGCAACAATTACAACATATTCTTATTTTCCCCGGTCGATAGTCAGCTTTTTCTCACTACTTTTAATTCTTAAAACTTTTGACAATGAAAAAGCGTTTTTTAGTGTTTCTCTTTATTGTTATGCATTTTGTTTCTTTTTGCCAGAATGCGGATAGTACATGGATTATAAATAATTACATAAAACAGGAAAAATACATTACCATGCGCGATGGCATAAAACTTTTTACTTCCATCTATATTCCAAAAGATAAAACAGAAAAACATCCGATCCTCATGACGCGCACGCCTTATTCCTGCGTCCCTTATGGAGAAAACAACTTCCGGGATTTCTGGGATAGTTATCAAAAAGCGTATTTTAAAGAAGGATACATAATGGTAATACAAGACGTGCGTGGAAGGTGGATGAGCGAAGGAGATTTTGTAAACGTAAGACCGTTTATTTCAAATAAAAAAGGAAAAGAAATTGATGAGGCAAGTGATACATATGATGCTATCGATTGGCTGGTAAAAAAAATTCCGGATAATAATGGAAATGTTGGCGTTTTCGGAATTTCCTATCCCGGATTTTATTCAACTATGGCAGCAGCAAGCAATCATCCTGCATTAAAGGCGGTGAGCCCGCAGGCGCCTGTCACCAACTGGTTTATAGGTGATGACTTCCATCACAAGGGTGCTTTTTTTCAAATGGATGCTTTTGACTTTTATTCTCCCCTGGGATTCGGATTTGGCGTGCCACATCCTAAACCAATTTCCGAAGCACCCGCTTCTCTCGGTTATCCCGATCATGATAATTATGAATTTTATCTTGAAACCGGTACTTTAAAAAATCTTTCGAAATATATGGGCGATAGCATCAAATTCTGGAACGATGTGATGTCTCATCCTAATTATGACGCATGGTGGCAGGCGCGGGATGCAAGAAGAGCGACCACAAATTTACATCCGGCCATGCTTTGGGTAGGCGGATTGTTTGATGCAGAAGATTGCTGGGGCGCATGGAACGCTTACAAAGCTGCTGAAAAAAACAATCCCGGGAAAACATTTAATAAAATTGTTGAAGGGCCATGGTATCATGGTGAATGGGCCAACAATGATGGAACGCATCATGGAAATATCCAGTTTGGTTCTAATACAAGCACCTATTATCAGCAGCATATTGAAATTCCCTTCTTCAATTATTTTCTAAAAGGCGAAGGCGATATTAGCCAGATTGACGAAGCCAATGTATTTATTACAGGTGCCAACCAATGGAAAACTTTTTCAAAATGGCCTCCTGCCAATGAAGAAGATAAAGCGATTTACCTGCAGGATGGAGGAAAATTAAATTGGTCGAAACCGTCAGCAGTAAATAGTTTCAGCGAGTATACAAGCGACCCTGCGAAACCTGTTCCTTATGAAGAATTTGTTCATTTCAATAGAACAAGAACTTACATGACAGATGACCAGCGTTTTGCTGCACGCCGCCCGGATGTGCTGGTATTTCAAACTGATACATTAAAGGATGATATCACTTTAACAGGTGATATCATAGCCGATCTTCAAACAAGTATATCAACAACTGATGCCGATTTTTTGGTGAAAGTAATTGATGTGTATCCTGAAAATGCCGGCTATAACGATGTGAATATTTATGCGGAAAAAGATCCTGTCAATCCTTACCCAATGGGAGGATATGAAATGCTGGTTCGGGCAGAGATCATGCGGGGAAAATTCAGAAATAGTTTTGAAAAACCTGAACCTTTCGTTCCCGGGAAAATAACAGAAGTAAAATGGGAACTTCCGGATGTGGCGCACACTTTTTTGAAAGGCCACAGAATTATGATACAGATACAAAGCAGTTGGTTTCCATTAGTGAACCGCAACCCACAAAAATTTACTGATATCTACAAAGCTGATGAAAGTGATTTTCAGAAATCCGATATTCGCATCTTTCATGATGCTTCTCATCCATCAAAAATTATTTTACCCGTTTTAAAAAAATAATCAATGAAGTTCACTTTATGGCTTCTGTTTTCCATTTTATGCGTTTGCGCTAAAGGTCAAAACAGCGACGGCAGCAATTTTGTAAAAAACAATTATAACAAAATAGATACAACCATCACCATGCGTGACGGAGTGAAATTATACACGGTGATTTATGTTCCGAAAGATGAATCACAAACCTATCCGATTCTTATGGAGCGCACTCCGTATTCAGTGAGTCCTTATGGTAAAAATAATTATGCAAAAAGATTAGGGCCCAATAACGACCTTATGCATGAAAAATATATATTCGTTTACCAGGATGTGCGTGGCCGTTATATGAGTGAAGGGCACAACCTGGAAGTAACTCCGTACATCCCGAATAAAAAAAGCAAATCAGATGTGGATGAAAGCAGTGATACGTATGACACTGTTGACTGGCTTTTAAAAAATATAAAAAACAATAACGGCCGTGTAGGTTTATATGGAATTTCTTATCCGGGTTTTTATGCAACTGCGAGTTTGCCCGGCGCACATCCTGCCATAAAAGCAGTGAGCCCGCAAGCCCCGGTTACAGATGAATTTATTGGTGATGACGCCAACCATAACGGCGCTTTTTTTCTGCTGGACAATTTTGACTTTATGAATTATTTCGGCAAAGAAAGAAGCGGGCCTACAGAAGATTATGGCTCTTCAATGTTTGATGCCGCCACCAATGATGTCTATCATTTTTTCTTAAACCTTGAACCATTAAAAAAAACACAATCGGCTCAATATTTTAATCATCGCAGTTATATTTGGAACGAATATCTTGCTCACGATACTTACGATATTTACTGGCGAAAAAGAAATATTCGTCCTCACCTTACAAACATTAAAATTCCTACATTGGTTGTTGGTGGCTGGTTTGATGCAGAAGATCTTTTTGGCTCGCTACACACTTATGAAGCGATAGAAAATCAAAGTCCGGCAAATAAAAATTATTTGGTAATGGGGCCGTGGACGCATGGCGCATGGGCGCGAAATCAATGGACACATTTTGGAACTTATGATTTTGGAACAAACGTAAACGATTATTTCCAGGATAGTTTGCAAACCATATTTTTCAATTATTTTTTAAAAGACAAAGGAAGTTTTAGTGCGTCTGAAGCAACTGTTTATGAAACTGGAACCAACAAGTGGAGACATTTTAATCAATGGCCTCCGGCAAATTCCATTAGCGTAAATTATTATTTGCATTCCAATAAAAAGTTATTCACACAAAAAGAAAATTCAAAAAAAGACTTTGACGAATATGTGAGCGATCCTGCAAATCCGGTTCCTTATACAGGTGTAGTGGCAGGCAGGAGGAACAACGAATACATGGTAGAAGATGAGCGATTTGCCGCAAACAGGAATGACGTTTTGGTATATGAAACACCTGTTTTAGCAGATAATGTAACAATTGCCGGCAAAATTTCTGCTGATCTTTTTGTAAGCATCTCTTCTACCGATGCTGATTTTATTGTAAAACTGATTGATGTGGTTCCTGCAAATGAAATCAACGAAGCCAATCCAAAAAATGATACTGTAACCGGCGAATTTCAAAGGATGGTTCGTGCAGAAGTGATGCGTGGAAAATTTAGAAATAATTATGAAAAACCGCAACCTTTCATTCCCGGAAAAATAAGTGAAGTAAAAATTAACCTGAACGATGTCGATCACACCTTTAAAAAAGGACACCGCATAATGGTGCAGGTGCAAAGCAGTTGGTTTCCCCTGGTTGATATCAATCCTCAAAAATTCATGCGGATTCCTGATTCCAATAAAAGTGATTTTCAAAAATCAACCATTCACATTTATCATGATGCAAATCATGCTTCAAAAATTACACTCCCTGTGTTAAAGTAAAAACGTATTTTAGTGCTCTTGATAAAAAACTTATACAATTAATTAATTTTATGAAAAAACTCTTTCTTGTTTCCCTTTTATTTATTTCTGTAAAAGCATTTTGCCAAACTCAAGTTGAAATCGTGCCACAACCTGTATCCATGGAAATGCATACAGGCAATTTTAACTTTAGCAACACCACCACTATTGTTGCTTCTAAAAGTGACATGCACGAAGCAGTTATGCTGAATGCATATCTCAGGAAATTATATGGAATTACACTGCCAATTAATAGCAAAATAAAAAAAGGCTCCAAATCTGGTTCAATCATTTTTAATCTGCTGTCATCAGGCAAAAAAGATGAATACAATCTGGAAGTAAATGCAAACCAAATTACAATCAGTAGTGCATCCAATGAAGGGTTGTTTTATGGAATGCAAACACTACTTCAACTTTTGCCCGCAACAAAAGAAAATTTTTCAACCAGCGTTTCAATTCCGGAACTTACCATAAAGGATTATCCGCGTTTTCAATATCGTGGAATGCATTTGGATGTGGGTCGTCATTTTTTTGATGTAGACTTTATCAAAAAATATTTGGATTATATGGCGTATTACAAATACAATACGTTCCATTGGCATTTAACGGAAGACCAGGGCTGGAGAATTGAAATTAAAAGATATCCGAAACTTACTTCTGTTGGTGCTTACCGCAATGGAACTATTATTGGCCATTATCCGGGAACTAGTAACGATAGTATGCATTACGGTGGTTACTATACACAGGATCAAATTAAAGACATTGTAAAATACGCGCAGGATCGCTTTATTACTATTATTCCTGAGATTGAAATGCCTGGCCATGCTTCAGCAGCAATTGCGGCTTACCCTCAACTGAGTTGTTTTCCTGAACAGTCTACTGAGATCAAGGCAAATACGCCGTGGGCCGGAAGCCGTGAAGGTAAACAGGTTCAGCAAACATGGGGTGTTTTCCCTGATGTGTTTTGCCCATCGGAATATACATTTACTTTTATTGAAAATGTATTGGATGAAGTAATGAAATTGTTCCCTTCAAAATATATCCACATTGGTGGTGATGAGTGCCCGAAAATATATTGGCAAAAATCTGACTTTTGTCAGCAGTTGATCAAAGAAAAGAATTTGAAAGATGAAAATGGATTGCAAAGTTATTTTATCCAGCGAATAGAAAAATATTTAAACAGCAAAGGAAGAAGCATCATCGGTTGGGATGAAATATTGGAAGGAGGCCTTGCACCAAACGCTACCGTAATGAGCTGGCGCGGAGAGCAGGGAGGAATTTCCGCAGCCCAACAAAACCATAATGTGATAATGACCCCTGGTAAATATGTTTACTTCGATCATGCACAAACGAAAAACTCTGACAGTGTTACCATTGGAGGCTATTTGCCACTTGATACCGTATATGATTATCATCCGATCCCTTCTGAACTAAAAGAGTCTGAAGCACATTTTATTTTGGGAGCACAGGCAAATGTATGGACCGAATATATGTCCAATCCGCAAAAAGTAGAATACATGATCTTCCCGCGCATGAGTGCGCTAAGCGAAGTGCTTTGGTCACCAAAAGACAAGCGGAATCTTGAAGAATTTAAAGAGGAACTACCGGACATGTATAAACGCTATGAACTATGGGGAGCGAATTATTTTAAGGAGTAATTATTTTCTTCTTCTAAAAAGAGTTGCCAACTTTGCGAAAGTTGGCAACTCTTTTTATTTCGTCTAATCATAAATGTTATACACCGCAAACAAAATAACAATCACGGTTATTTGTTTGTTTACTGTGATTGAATTTATTGTTCAACCACTTTTGCACCTAACACCTGTAAACCTACGCTATCAGTACCTTTTGGCGCAAAATACTTGGTTTTAAAATCCTGCGAATCTCCAGGATTAATAATTTGGAAAATGGTTTCTTTATCCGTTTCAAGTAATGCTTTGGTTCTTGAATAAAAATCCAATTTTATAATTACATCTTTAAATATCGCAATAGAAGCTTTATTTACAAGTGTTCCTTTTACTACTGTTTGCCCCACAATATTCTTTTTACTGTTTCCATGGATTGCTATAAAAGCAGCCGGACTTTTTTCTTCCTTTTTCAAAAGGGCATTTTTAGTGGCGTCGTAACTTTTTTTTTCTTTTACGGCATTTTCTGAATTGCACGCAAACAACAACGTGGAACATAAGAGTATGAAAGCAAGCTTCATTTTCATAAAAGGATTTAAATTAAAACGAAAAATAATTAAAATATTTACACATAAAACCTTAAATATTTTTTACCAAAAAACCTCATGCTTCTGTACCCAGCCACAAAGCGCCACCAATACTGTTCCTTGCAGCTCCTGTTACTGAAGATAAAACCGTGTATTGCTCTCGCCAGCGAAGCGTGCCCAGCAAAGCCATGATCAAAGCTTCTTTATAAATTATCACTTCATCTTCCGGGATAAATACTTCAAAATTGATCTGCTGCAACTGTTCAGAAATTCTATTTACCAGAAATTTATTGAAAACTCCGCCACCGGTTATCATCAGTTGCTGAACTTTAATATTTGAAAAATAAGACTGAAGCGAATTTTTTATTTGCAACGCGATATGCTCAACGTAAGTTGACATTGAATCTTCTGTACTAAGATTAAATTCTTTTATCAACGGATATATAATATCGGTTCCAAAACTGTTTGCCAAAGATTTGGGATGAGGGAGTGAATAATATTCCAAAGAGTTTAATTTTTCCAACAGGTCTTCATTTATTTTTCCTTCAGAAGCCAATTTCCCATCTTTGTCATAATCCAGATTTTTTTCTGCTGCAAGCATATTTAAAACCCGGTTGGCTGCACAAATGTCAAAGGCAATAATTTTATTTTTATCAGAATAAGGATCTGTTCCGATAGCTATTGGGATTGTTGCTTTACTATCAATTGAAATATTGGCAATGCCACCGATATTTAAAAAATAATGATGATCCGGAAATAACAGTTTCTCTCCCAAAGGCACTATAGGCGCACCTTGTCCGCCAAAAGCCACATCCATCGAACGTAGATCACTAACCACCGGAAGTTGTGTTACTGCTGCAATGGCAGCACCATCTCCTAACTGATGAGTCATCTTTTTTTCAGGCAGATGAAAAGTCGTATGTCCATGAGAAGCAATTAAATTTACCTTATGATGCAAGCCAAACTGCTCTATAAAATCATTTACTTTTTCTCCAATAAATCTTCCATAGTCAGTATGCAATAATTGATATTCAAAAGCAGAAAGATGTACAGCATTTTTTAATCTTTCGAGCCAACTATTGTCATATTCTATACATGTGGCGCAATTAATTTTATAATCCCACTTGCCTGCCGTTTCTGAAAATTCAACAAATGCAATATCAAGCCCGTCAAGAGAACTACCGCTCATTAAACCAATCACATTGTAGATCATAAGGATTTATTCTTTTTAATTTTTAGATTTGTTCAAATTTATAACTTTAAATATTCCGCTTATCTTTAAGCTTCTTTAAAACAGTAATGATGGTAAAAAATCTTAGCGACAACCATTCTTTGATCACCAATTGGATATGCGAACTAAGAGATGTAAATGTGCAGAATGACAGGCAGAGATTTAGAAAAAATCTTGAAAAAATTGCGGAAGTTTGTGCTTATGAAATCAGCAAAACGTTACCATGGATCGAAAAAGAAGTGACCACTCCATTGGGAACATCAGTTTGTAAAGTGCTTGAAAAACAACCGGTTCTTGCAACCATCCTTCGTGCCGGATTACCGATGCACACCGGCTTTTTAAACTATTTTGACAAAGCCGACAATGCATTTATCAGTGCCTATCGCAAGCATCACTCTGACGGAAATTTTGAGATAAGCCTCGATTATATCAGTTGCCCTGAAATGGAAAACAGGGTTGTTATTATTTCTGATCCCATGCTGGCAACCGGCGCGTCGCTTGTAAAAACCATGCAGTTTATAAGAGAAGCCGGAAATCCTTCAGAGATACATATTGCGTGTGCACTTGCCTGTACGGTAGGACTTGAATATGTGCAACGTGCAGAGCCAGAAGCTACGATCTGGTGCGGAGCTATCGATGATGAACTCACTGCCAAAGGCTATATAATTCCCGGTTTGGGCGATGCAGGAGATTTAGCATATGGGGTAAAAGTGCAAGTGTAAAATAGAATTGAATTCCTTTTAAATATAGATTTAAATTATCTGAGAATTACTCAAACCGTTAACTTATCTTTAAGTATCTGAACTCTTTTAAAAAATGAAAAAGGCTGCTGTTTTTTTATATGTTTTATTATGCGTATCTATTTTTGTAAATGCGCAGGATCCTCATTTTTCACAATTTTTTGCGTCTCCACTTACGCTGAATCCTGCGCTCACCGGCAAATTTGATGGAACTGTCCGCGTTGCAGGAAACTATCGTAACCAATGGCCTTCATTCAATGATGTATATACCACTTCGACGATTAGTGTTGATTTTGATATTTTAAAAGATAAACTACCTGATTACGATCGCTGGGGAATTGGAATATTGGCGCTCACTGACAAAGCCGGAAGCGGTGTTCTTACCAACAATTATTTCGGCATTTCCACTTCATACCAAAAATCATTGGACGAAGATGGCTTTAAACAGTTAGGTATTGGTTTCCAGGGAACCTATGGACAAAAAAAGCTTGACAGGACTAAACTATATTTTGAAGATCAACTTACACCTTACGGATTTACTGGTGTAACGCAGGAAACATTTAACAACAATAACCTCAACATTAATTATCTGGATGTAAATGCCGGCTTATTATATTCTATGTCTACAGATGAGACCAATAATTTTTATGTAGGCGCTTCCATGTACCATATTAACAGGCCTAGTGAAAGTTTCCAGGGTGCTACCTGGAACATTGCCACACGAACAACTGTAAGTGCAGGTGGATATTTCCCGATTTCATCCATTCTTACGCTGCACACCAGTGGCATTTATCAATACCAGAATAAAGCAACTGAAACCGTCGTTGGTGGAGCCTTGTCAGCAGCAATTGATGACAAATCACAGGAACCATCGAATGTATATGGCGGTTTATGGTATCGCTTTAACGATGCCATCATTCCTTATATAGGTTTAGAATTTGCAGGTTTACGCATTGGCGCCACTTACGACATCAATGTTTCCAGTTTAAAAGCTGGATCTCAAAGCCGCGGGGGAATGGAGCTTTCAATCATCTATGTAAAGAAACCTGCAGGATTTAAAGGAATTCCGTGTCCGAAATTTTAGTCAAAAACTTCTTTTGAAAACTTTTATGAGTTAAGACTGAAAATTATTTGGCAACAAAACTGCCTGAGGTTATCTTTGCCGTCCCTTAGCAAAAAATGGCGCGTTGGTCAAGGGGTTAAGACGCCTCCCTTTCACGGAGGAATCACGGGTTCGAATCCCGTACGTGCTACGAACAAAACCCGAAATGCAATATACTCAGGCGTTTCGGGTTTTTTATTTATTGTAAAACTCAATAAATATTTCCCAAAGATTTTACTCTCTTAATAATGTAAGCTTTAATAATTTACCGCCGCTCAACTATCTTTGCAGCATGCTATCAGTAAGTAACCGCGGCAAGATAATGCCCGCCTCGCCTATCCGTAAACTGGTTCCTTTTGCAGAAGCTGCAAAGAAGAAAGGAATTAAAATTTATCATCTCAATATCGGGCAACCTGATATTGAAACCCCGCCAGAAATTTTGGCCGCGGTACGTAATTCCGATTTCAAAATTTTGGAATACAGTCACAGCGCCGGTAATGAAAGCTATAGAAATAAACTGGTAGAGTATTATCAATCCGTAAATATTAACGTAGATCATACAGAGATTATCATAACCACAGGAGGAAGCGAAGCAATTTTATTTGGCTTTATGAGCTGCCTGGATGCCGGCGATGAAGTAATTATCCCTGAACCTTTTTATGCGAATTACAATGGATTTGCTATTTCCGCAGGAATTACCATTAAACCAATTACTTCAACTATAGAAACCGGATTTGCTTTGCCTTCTATTGATGAATTTGAAAATTTGATCACTGATAAAACCAAAGCCATTCTCATCTGCAACCCCAATAACCCAACCGGATATTTATACAGCAGGAAGGAAATGGAAGTGCTTAAAACGATCGTAAAAAAACACAATTTGTATTTGTTTTCGGATGAAGCTTATCGCGAATTTTGTTATGATGGCGAACATTTCAGCGCCATGCAACTTGAGGGAGCTGAAGACAATGTGATTCTTTTGGACACTATTAGTAAACGCTATAGTGCTTGTGGCGCAAGGATCGGCGCTTTAATAACCCACAATAAAGAAGTATTGCAAACCGCCATGAAATTTGCCCAGGCACGATTGAGCCCGCCTGAATTTGGTCAGATCCTTGGCGAAGCGGCTGTTGATCTACCAGCAGATTATTTTACAGCCATTAAAGCTGAATACCAGTTGAGAAGAGATACGATCGTGAAAAGGTTGAACGATATACCTGGCGTTTTTTGCCCCAATCCCGGAGGCGCATTTTACGTGATGGCCTCATTATCTATCGATGATGCAGATGTCTTTTGCCAGTGGCTGCTCAATTCATTTGAATACAACGGCGCTACAGTAATGCTGGCTCCAGGTACCGGTTTTTACGGAACCGAAGGTTTAGGCAAAACAGAAGTAAGACTCGCCTATGTATTGAATGTAGAAGATATTAATAAAGCAATGGACTGTTTGGAAAAAGCGCTGGAAGTATATCCCGGAAGAATTGAAAATCAATGATGACAAAAATATCTTTCATGGAAAAGTCTTCTTATGCAGTAAACAAAGAAATATACTTGATTTTTATTTTACGAAAAGACTTCCACTATCAATAATAAATACAAATCCTCCTGATTCCCTTCTTTAGTTCAACGTGCATCTTTCAAAAATCACAAACCCTACATTAAAAACCCTTTTTTACATTGTATTTTTTCTGCAAAGTATTATCTTCGCCGCCCAAAATGTCGGGGTAGCTCAGCTGGTTAGAGCATCGGATTCATAACCCGAAGGTCGGCGGTTCAAGTCCGCTCCCCGATACTAAGCTGAAATCCTTATCTGATAAGCATTTCGGCATATTTTAAAATCTCTCTTGCTCTGTAGTATTATAAAACAGTTAATAAAACAGTTAATAATGCTACTACTTAATGGCTGCTCCTGCAGCGAACCCTCCGTTTATCCAACTAACTGGGAAAAGCCCGGTGCTTCTGTCAAATGCGATTGGTATATT